>PMKG01000339.1 GCA_003157675.1 Acidobacteriota bacterium | reverse complement strand
CGCAGCGGCTTGTCGAGGTACATCACCTGCTCGACCGGCGCGTCGAAGCCGGTGAGCAGCCGGTCGCAGACGATGAGGATCTTGAGCGGCGGCCGCCATTTGCTCCGATCCTCGCCGTGCCGCTCGCCGTTCCACGCCTCCCACTCCGCCGGGGTCAGCTTGAAGTAGTCGATCAGCTCGTCCTGCTTCGCCTTCGGGTACTCGAAGCGCGCGACATCGGGCTCGCTGTTCTGGGCCGCGGAGATGATCACGTCGGACCATTCGGGCGGCAGGCCACGCGCCTTCAGCTTGGCGTCGAGCGCGTCCTTGTAGACGGCGCACGCCTTGCGGTCCACGGCCACGAGCTGAGCCTTGACGCCGCTCGGGTCGGGGTGTTCCAGGAAGTGGGAGAACATCCGTTCGATCACGATGTCCACGCGCTGCGGATGGCGGGCCAGCTCCTTCCACTGCGCGCGCCGCCGCTGGATGAAGTCCTTCGCCTCCTCGTCCTCCAGCTCCATTTCGGCGCACATCTGCTCGAAGCCGACATTGAGCGTCGCCTCGTCCACCGTGAACGGCACCTTGTCGCGGAGGTAGTGGACCTCCAGCGTGGCCCCGTCCTGGATCGCGCGGCGAATGCCGTAGTAGCTCAGATAACGCTCCTGCACGCCGTCCTTGAGCGGCCCGAAATCCCGGTGCGTGTTCTGCACCGTCCGGTCGATCGGCGTGCCGGTGAACCCGTAGCGGAAGCCACTGGCGAGCTTCACGCGCATAGTCATCGCATAGCTTTCGGTGCCCTCGCCCTTCTGGGAGCGGTGGCACTCGTCCACCATGCTGATGATGTTGTCGCGCGTGAGCGGGGCGAGGTCGCCCATGTTCTGGAACGCCTGGATGGTCGTCACCAGCGTGCCGCGCCAGTCGGCGCGGAGCTTGTGCTTCAGGTCCTCGACGCCGAGCGCCTTCTCGACGTTGGGGTAGTCGCAGGCGTCGAAGTCGTCCGAGAGCTGCGTCTTCAGATCGCGCCGGTCCACTACGATGAGGACCGTGGGGTTCGCGAGCGCCGGGTGCCGTCGCAGCTTCTGGCCTGCGAAGATCATGGTGAGCGACTTGCCGGAGCCCTGGGTGTGCCAGATGAGGCCGGTGCGATCCTGGGCCGCCGCCGGGCGTCCGACGAGCGACACCGTGCGGTCCACCAGCTCGTTCACCGCCTCGAACTGCTGGTAGCGCGCGATCTTCTTCGCCGTCTTCCCCTTCTTGGTCTCGAAGACGACGAAGTGCTGGAGGAAGTCGAACAGGTGCGCCGGCTTGAGCCGGAGGAGGCCCTTCACCGGCGCCTCCAGTGGATCGTCCCGGTTCTGCGCCTCAGGGTAGTTCCACCAGCCGTGATGGTCCGGATAGAGGCTCAGCCAGCGGCTCCACAGGTCGAGGTGCCGCTCGATGTCGTCCTTGCCTGCGTCGTGGAAGAGCACGGTGCCGTAGCGGAACTCGTCCTCGTCGGCCGCCACGCAGAACACATTCGGCGCGAGCACGGCGGGCGCCTGCCGCTGGTAGCGGTGGAGCTGGTGCACGGCCTCGCGCCAGTCCTTGCCGCTCGCGAGGTAGCTCTTGTACTCGGCGATCACGAGCGGGATGCCGTTCACCAGCAGCACCGTGTCCTCGCGGCACTGCTTGACGCCCTGCACCCGGTACTGGTTGGTCGCGGTGAAGTCGTTCAGGTCCTGCCGCACGGGGTCGAAGGCGATAAAGTGCACCGTCGTCGCGTTCCCGCCCGGCTCGAGCGCGACCTTCGCCCCGTCGCGCAGCAGGTCGAGGGTCTGGCGATTGGCCGTGAGCCGGTCCGGGTGCGCCATCGTCTTGCGCAGCGCCGCGACCGCGAGCCTCGCCTGCTCCTCGGTCTTCACCGCCGGGTTGATGCGCAGGATGGCCGCGACCAGCAGCTTCCCCACGAGCGGGTCTTCGAGCGGCCGGTCGTACGTCGCCATGGCCGCTTCGTCGCGATAGGTCCAGCCCAGCCCGCCCGCGCCATATTTGGGCGGCTTCGGCTCGCCGCAGAGCCACACGAGGATGGGCTGCTCGACGTAGCGGTATTCGCTCATGATGTGGCGGCCCCCATCGAGTTCGTCACCCGCACCCGGCCGGTAAGGAGGTCGTGCATCAAGGACTTCTTCAGCTGCTTAAGAGCATCACCTTTCTTTTCGAGGGCATCGACGTGCGACCGGCATGCGCCTGCGAGCTGGACGATTCTCTCCTGCGCACCTGCGGAGTCCGGTACCGGAAGGCTGAGCAAGCGGATGCTGTTCGAGTTGATGTTGTGGTTCCCGGCGGACGTAGTGACTCGGCGCAGTAACTCACGTCGTCCTCGCGCAGTTCCGAGGAATACGTTCAGTAAGTCTGGCATGAGCCCATCGCTGAGTCGTACTCGGATGAGATACGACGCATACACCCAGGTCCGCTCATCTGGCTGGCGGAACACAACAGATCGCCCGACGTAATTCGGATTGCCGTTGGTCCGGACCAGCAGGAGATCGCCATCTTCGAGTCGCAAGCGGTCCACTTCGGCGGGTGGAAGTTCGACAGAAGCTAGGTCCGCGAGGGAAAGGCGATCTCCAACGACATTGGGGATTCGCAGGACAGCATTGCCCCAGCCACGGTCGCTTGACGCTTTGGACGTGCCGTAGCGAACTTCCGTCGTGAATTCTCGGAGTCGACGATGCGGAGCTTCAAGTGTTCCAAAGGCGTCCTCCAACGCGGATCGTTCAAGCTCCCGCGCCCGCTCGACCGCCGCGCGGGTGCGCTCCAGAGCTGTGTCCACGGCGTCGAGGATGCGGGCTATGGCCGCTTGCTCGTCGGGTGGCGGAACTGGAATCGACATGGCCCTGAAGAAACTGTGGCTGAGGTTGCTCAGGCCCGTCGTGCCTTCTGATGATGCGCTCAGGTAAGCCTGGACTTGTTCGGTCGAGAGCCATCGATAGAAGTAGTCCGGGCTTAGCCCGCTGCCAGCTTTCGGCTTTGCGCCGATTAGGAATGACGCGAAAAGAAACGCGGCGTCTTCGCGAACAAACACAGCGTTTCCGATTCGGGCCCGATTGCCATTCGATCCAACACTGACAGTCCAGCCAGCGGACACCCGTGCTTCATCCACTGCAGCTGGCTTGAGGCCGGAGAGGTACAGGAGGTCCGTCAGGTCCAACCGGTCCTGAACATTCCTGATCCCGATTACGGGCACCCTATCCGGTCCGGGCTCCGAGTGCTCCTGATCCTTCGACCAAGAGACACCGCGCTTGACCTCGACGCTCCGACCAACCGTAGTCGTGTGCCAATCTGCAGGATGAGGCAGCGCATCAGTCGGTCGCATAACCGATCTCCCGCAGCATCGAGCCAAGAGTTCTCTCCGCGGCCCCCGCTGCTGCCTCTGCCTCGCGCAAAGTCTTCAACGCGTCTTTCACCTCCAACCGCGGCTCCGGCTCAAAGGTGTCGACGTAGCGCGGGATGTTGAGGTTGAA
>PMKG01000058.1 GCA_003157675.1 Acidobacteriota bacterium | reverse complement strand
CCCTATCCGGCGCCCGGGCCGCGCCCGAGCGCCGCGGACCTGGAGCGCGAGCGGCGGTGGGACTGGGAGACCACGGAGCGGAACGATCCGCAGCTGCGGAGCTGCCGCGCCGTGACCGGCCATCACATCCACGCGACCGACGGCGATATCGGTCACGTGGCGGGCTACCTGATGGACGACCGCTCCTGGGCGATTCGCTTCATGCTCGTGGATACGACGAACTGGTGGCCGGGCGAGAAGGTGCTGGTGGCGCCCGACTGGATCGATCGGGTGGACTGGAACCATTCGAAGATGCACGTGACCGTGACCCGCGCGGAGATCAGGAACAGTCCCGCGTACGATCCGTATCGGCCCGCCGACCGCACGCACGCGGGTGAGGAAGCGCGCCATCCGACCGCTGGCGGAGTGGTCGGAGGCTGACGTGTTCGCCGTCACGAACACAAGGAGCGATGCACGCCATGACACGTCACCAGTTGGAGAACGTGGCGCCCATGGACGCGCCCGGCGACCAGACAGCCCAAGGCGGCACTGACAGCGCCGGGCAATCGGGCGACACCCAAGGACTCTCGCAGACTGCCGACGCAACCGAGGAGACCGTCGAAGAACTCGCGGATGACGGGCAGGACTACGAGGCGGGGATTCAGGCGGGGGTCGAAGACGCAGCCGACCATCCCGAGGCACCTGTGCCCAGCCACGACGGCCAGGCACGCCGCGACGACGGCGCGCCAGGTCGACGGGAGGTGTAGCGCCGGTGGGTGCCGGCAGAGGCCAGATGACATGGCCCCTGCCGCGCGGCCTGGCCTCACGGGGTTTCAACGGCCTTCTCCAGATCGCCGACCTTCTTCTGGACCTTCCCGGCGACCTGTTCGACGATGCCCGTGGCTTCCAGGCCGGGATCGTTCGCCAGGTGTCCCACCTCTTCCTTGATCGTTCCCTTCACGTCGTGAACCGCCCCTGCGATCCGATTGTGAGTACTTGGCTTCATAGGGTTCCCTCCGCTGAGGCGATGTGAACTCCGGTACCCGGCCGGCGCACGTCGGCGGGCGCGTAAAGGCCGGTGCCGACCCGGCCGATCAGTCGTGCAGGACGACGCTCAGGAGTGAGTTGTTCACCGTCAGGCCCCCGTCGACGGTNNCTTGTTCATGAAGAAGTTCACGCGCGACCGGGTCGTGCCCACCATCTCGGCCAGCGTCTGCTGCGAGATCTTCGGGATGACGCGCTGCGGCACGTGTTCCTCGCCGTAGCGCGCGAGCAGCAGCAATGTGCGGGCCAGCCTCTTCTCCGCCGAGTTGAACAACTGGTCGATCAGGTCCTGCTCGATGTGGATGTTCCTGGTGAGCAGGTGGGTGATGAAGCCGTCCGACAGCGCATGCTCCTTGTGCAACAACCGCTGCATGTCGCTCTTCTCGACGGCGATGATGGTGCTCGGCACGTGTGCGATCGCGCTCCCGATGCGGATCGGTTGCCCGGCCAGGGCGCCCTCGCCGAAGAAGTTCCCGGCGCCGAGGACCGCGACGATGGCCTCCTTGCCGGTCTTCGACTTCACCGACATCTTCACCTCGCCCCTCTTGATATACAGGACCGTATCGCAGGCGCCGCCCTGCGAGTAGATCGGCTGGCCCTGTGCGTAGGCCAGCACGGTCTTGGACACACCGGTCGATTCGAGGAAGGCCTCTGGATCGAAGGGACGAGGTTTCTTGGATGCCATGACTCATCGTGCCATGCGCGGGTCCGCCAGTCTGTTCACAACGGAACAGGCGGGAGCGACGCTGTCGCCCCCGACGTGCTACTTCTTGCCGACGAGCAGCAGCCCTCCGCCGACGACCGCGAGCACCACACCAGCCCACACCGGTACGGGGATCTGGCGATTCTCGCTGACGGAGAACTCCATGGGGCCCATCTTGACGTCGTGAGTCTGCCGGGTGTAGCTGAACCCGCCAAACGCGAGGGCCAGGATTCCGCCCGCCAGCATGACGATTCCAATCATCTTCACAGCAACCTCCTCACCGATGTCACGCTCGTGCTCCTCGGCCCGCGCCCGAGGGCGACGCCGCCTACCGTCTGGAGACCAGGTGGATGATCGCGACGAAGATCGCGGCGCCGATGATCGACCACAGCACAGGGAACGGGTGCCCGCCGATCTGGACCATCAGGGGTTCCGACAGGCCGAGCTTGCCCGCGACCCAGGGCCCGATGGCGGCTCCGATGCCCCCGAGGGCCGTAGCCACGATCAGGCCGCCGCGGACCCCGCCGGCGATCGCCTTGCCAACGGCGCCGCAGACCGCCGCGATGACGACGAGCAGGAGAAGTCCCGGCAATGTCATGGTCATGACGACTCGTCCTTTCGCTGAATGGTGAACGCCTCAGCCGGCGATCCACCCGGACCACCGGCCCTTGTCCCCGGCGGCCCGCCGCGCGCTATCGACGGAGTCGCACCTGCACGCCGCCCCAGACTTCGTAGTTCTTCGTGACATCGTCGATGCGCTTGAAGAACAGGCGACCCTCGCCGATAAAGAACACCGCGTACCGCGCGCTCCGCGACAGCGGGATGCCGAAATGCAGAAGCCACGCGGGAGTCCACATGTCGCTTCGCGTCAGATCCCAGAGGGAGAGCCCGGTGCCGATGAACACGCCACGCGCCAGGTACCTGTTCACCTCGGCCTCGGCGAAGAGCGATGACCGGTTCACCCGCTGTTCATCGGTGACCAGGCTGATCGTGGCGCCCATGGCCCCAGCCAGCTCCCAGTGGTTGCGGTACCGCCTCGCGACGCCGAACTTGAGGGCGACGAGCGGCGTGCCCACGGCGAACGCCCGGTCCGTGTCTTCGGTCGGGCGCACGCGGCGTTCTGCGCCCCCGACCACGTCGAAGAAGATCGCCGAACCGCGGGCAGGCGCGTCGACCGAGACGCTCGCGTCGCCCGTCGGCGTGGTGCTTCGCGTCGGTTCCACCGTCGACGGAGGGGGTGGACGTGCATCCACGGGGACGGTTCGCGGCGCCGCTGGGTCGCCTCTATCGCCAAGGCCGGTTCCGAGGTCATCGCTCACGGCGAGCCGTATCGGCACCACTGGCGTTCTCCCGGACGGCGCAGCGAACACGGTGGCCCAGCTGAGGGGACGTGCGGCTCGGGTCGCGTCCACAGGGCCGGTCTGCCCTGCAGCGCCTGAGGCCAGCGACAGCCCCAGCGCCAGTGCCAGCCCGTGTGCCGCGATCGGTCTTCTGCCATTCATGAGTCCCCTCTGACGGCGACGCCGTCCACCCGAAGTCGCGGTGAACGCCACCACCGTAGCAGGCCGGGATCCAGGTGTCTGTGCAGGAACGCACAGGCACGGCCGGGCGGGCACGTGCGCGGGTGTGTTCAACAGAGAACAGACGGCCCTCCCCATCTCTCGCATACTTCGGTGGGCGGGAACAGAAAGGACCGATCGGGCGCCTCCGACGGTCCGACGCTCGGCGCGTGGGCGCAGGAGAACAGCGATGAACGAACAGACGACACAGAATCATGACTATCGCTTCCTGGCAGGATTCGCGATGGGCGGCGCCGTGGGCGCCGGCCTGGCCCTGTGGCTGGTCCCGCGGGCGGCCGCCGAGATCAGGGCGCGGGCGGTCGATTCGGCGAGGAACCTCGGAGACGCGGTGTCCGGCCAGTATCGGGACGCCAGGGGTCGGGTCGCGGGCGCGGTGGACGGCTTCACACGCAAGGGACAGGGGCTGCGAGACGGCGTGTGCGACACCGTGGTCCGCGCCGCGCAGGAGGTCGAGTCGAGCGCCCAGAGTGTCCAGCGGTACGCCGAGGACGCCAAGACGCGGAAGGCCGTCTAGATCACACGACGGGAGGGTAAGATGACCGCGCGCGTTGGCGCCTCCGTGACACTGCTGGCGGGGATTCTTGGCGGGTGGCTCTGGGGCGCCTCCGGCAGGGGGGAGCTCGCTCGCGCGCTCCGGACTGCCGAGTTGCGCAACGAGGTGATTGAGGCGCGCAGCGACCTGATCCAGGCGCGCGCGGCGGTGCTCGGCGCCCGCGTGAACCTCTGCGACGCCAACTACGCCGGGATGGGCCGCCAACTGGAGAATGTCCGGACACTGATCAAGAGCGCCGACGCGCGGCTCAACACCCTCGGTGTGAGCGATGAGCCGCGCCGGCTGGACCTCGGGGGCTTCAACGACGAGATCGACCAGGCGCAGTACCTGGCGACGAGCCTCGCTCCGCCAGCGGGCCTCTCTCGACAGCCCGCGTGGGCTTACGTTCCGAACTGGTTCCCAAAGACCGACCGGAACATCGTGGCTGAAGCGAACCGCCGCTCCTCGGCGGCGTCCCGCTCGTGCAACGCTTCGCAGGCCGTACAGCGGACCGCGAAGGGCAATGCCCGCAGCCGCTGTTCCGAGATTTCTCCGGCGCACTCGACGCAGTAGCCGTACTCGCCACGGTCGAGCCGCGTCAGCGCCTCCCGTACCCGTTCCAGCGTTTCCCCCTTGATCTGAATCAGCGCCACCTCGATGTGCTCCTGGACGTCCGCCTCGATGAGCTCGGGTTCGTCGAGCCCATCGCCTCGCCCGGCGGCGAGAAGGGGGCGGACCCGACGGCGAAGCGCGTGCTGCATCTCGCGCTCGCGGTCGCCCAGCATCGTCTGCAGGTCCCGATGGCGTACCTCGCTTCGGCGCGAAGCCGCAGCCGTCGTGCCCGTTCTGGTCGTCATGGCGGAGGCGTCCTTTCGTGAAGTGCGGATTCCCAGTCCGAATACGATGCGCCCGCCGGCGCCGGCCGTCTGTCCAATTCAGGACACTCCGAGGATGATGTTCAATTGGGCTGAGCGAGGCCGTCGCCGGGGTCGATGGACACGGCCTGGCCCGTGCGGAAATGCCGGAACACCTTCCACCCGAGCACCGTGGCCGCCGTGACGCCGACAAGGACCCACGTCAGATTGCCCAGTAGGTCTGCCAACGCCTCCACGCGGTCGTTGAAGATTCTGCCCAGCATGACGTACAAGACTATCCACAGCACCTCGCCCAACGCGTCCCACAACAGGAAGCGAGGCCACGGGTATGCCGTGATGCCACTGCTCACGTTGATCCATGGGCCGAGCGGACCCACCAGCCATCGGCTGAAGAAGATCCCCGCGCCGCCCCAGCGCTCGCCGAAGGCCTCGGCTCGCTTCATCGTCTCGGTTCCGCCAACCCTGTTGGTGATCCGGCGCACGAGACGACGCCCCGCCCCGAGTCCCAGGCAGTAGCCGATCTGATCACCGACGATGGCGCCCAGACTCCCCACGATCAGCACCTGCCACAGGCTCATCTCGCCCTGGGCGACGAACGAGCCGACGGCGAGCAGCATCAGCGTGTCCGGGAAGGGAACGCCCGCGGCGGTGACGACGAGAATGCCAAACAGCACAGGCACGCCATAGAGAGACAGCCACGCCAGAAGCTGATCGCTCACGGCGCCCGACCTTCAGAGGGTGGAGGCGGTGGCGGGTACGGCGGGCGTGCATGAACGATCGCGTTCTGCAGGATCGCCCTGATCTCATTCATCGAACGGTGCTGCATCTTCGCGATCACGCGCAACGGGCGCCTGTCCGGCGGCTGGTGGGGCAGGCCCAACGCCAGATACAACACGTGGGGCGGGACACGGTAGGAATGCGCGACGTATCCGACGTTCATCCAGCCACGAATCGGCTCGTCTCGGTGGGCGTGCCAGTAGATCACGCTGCGCGCCGCGTCCACGGCCTTGAACGCGGTGAACCCCGCGAGAAGCAGAAACACCGCCAGACCCAGCCACGGGAGCCAGCGAAACGTCCTCGCGGTGCGGATGATCGTCGATCTCATACAGGGGGCCCGAGACCCGGGCGTCAGTTGACCCGGCACGACTCGCGGTGTCTTTACTCCCGAGCCAGCGCTTCGATGGGCTCGAGGTGCGCGGCTTTTCTGGCAGGAAGGTAGCCAAAGACGATCCCTGTCAGGAATGCGCACCCGAAGGCCAGGACTATCGGCGCCACGGTGAACATCACGCGCCACCCGACCATCGCCGCGGTCGAGAGGCCGCCGGCGATGCCAACGAGGACGCCAGCCAGGCCGCCGATGAAGCAGACCATCACCGCCTCGGTCAGGAACTGGAACAGCACGTCGAAACTGCGCGCGCCAATCGCCATGCGG
>PMKG01000134.1 GCA_003157675.1 Acidobacteriota bacterium | reverse complement strand
ACGGCGTACCTCAAGGCGAACTACCCGGCCCACTTCATGGCGGCGCTCTTGACCATCGAGTCGCAGAACACGCCGAAGATGGCGATGTACCTTGGCGAGTGCCGCGAGATGGGCGTCACCGTCCTGCCGCCCGACATCAACACCAGCGAGCTCAGGTTCACCGTGACGCCCGAGGGCGTGCGGTTCGGCCTCGGCGCCGTCAAGAACGTCGGGGAGTCCGCCGTGCTCGCGCTGCTCGACGTGCGCCGGCGCGAGGGCCGGGTGCGGTCGCTCTACCAGCTCTGCGAGCAGCTGGACTCGCGCCAGGTGAACCGCCGCGTGCTCGAGAGCCTGGTCAAGGCCGGGGCGATGGACTCGCTCTCGGCCGGGTCGCCCGCGCTCTCCGCGCTGCCCGTGGCCGCGGTGCGCGCCCGCCTCTTCGCGGCGGTGGAGAAGGCCCTCGACTACGGGAACCGCACCCGTCGCGACCGCGACCAGGGGCAGTCCCAGCTGTTCGGCGGCGCCGACGCCGACGCCGGCACCGGCGGCCCGATCGACGCCGGGCTGCCCGAGGCGCCTCCCTGGACCGAAGCGCAGCAACTGTCGGGCGAGAAGGAATCGCTGGGCCTGTTCTGGAGCGGCCACCCGATCGAGCGCTACGCGGAAGAGCTGCGGGCGATCGGCGCCCGGCCGATCGCCGAGCTGCTGGCCGACGGCGGCGCCGCCGACGAGGAAGAGAACGGCGGGGTGGAGGAGACCGCGCCGCGCTCGTTCGAAGCCACCGTCGGCGGCATCATCGTCGCAGTGCGCCCGCTGAAGACCCGGAAGGGCGCGCGGATGGCGGCCTTCACGCTCGACGACCCGCAGGGCAGCCTCGACGTCATCGTCTTCCCCGACGCCTTCGAGAAGGCGGTGTCGCTCATCCAGACCGACAGCCTGGTGCTCGTCAAGGGCATCTTCGAACGCGACGAGGACAAGGCCAAGCTGAAGGCGAACGAGATCGTCTCGATCGACGCGGTGCGGGAGCGGGCGGCCCGCTCGGTCGCGGTGCGCCTGACGATGCCGCCGCACGACCGCGCCACCATCGAGGCGGTGCTCGCGGTCCTGTCGCGCCACCGGGGCGACCGGCGCGTGACGTTCGAGATCGAACTGCGGGGCGGCGCCGATCCGCTCCGGGTGCGCGCGGACCTGCAGGGGCCGACGCGCGTCAGGCCGACGGCCGACCTGCTGGCCGAGCTCGAGCGAATCTGCGGCCCGGGTTCGGCCGTTCTGCGTTGAGCATCAGGAGCGCCATGAGCAAGCCGTCCGACGTGCTGGAGTTCGAAGCGCCTCTCGCGGTCCTCCGGAAGGAGATCGAGGCGCTCACCATGATGCCGCGCACCGAACAGCGCGACAGCGACATCGAGCAACTGCAGCGGCGCATCGAGTCGATGCAGCGGGAGATCTACGCGAACCTCAAGCCGTGGCAGCGCGTGCAGCTCGCGCGGCACCCGCAGCGGCCGTGCATGCTCGACTACGTCGCCCGGCTGTTCACCGACTTCGCCGAGATCCACGGCGACCGGCGCTTCGCCGACGACCATGCGATCGTGGCGGGCCTGGCCCGCTATCACGACGAGCCGGTCCTCGTCGTCGGCCACCAGAAGGGCGGGGCGGACACCAAGCAGAAGATCTACCGCAACTTCGGGTACGCCCGGCCCGAGGGCTACCGCAAGGCGCTCCGGGCGATGCGGCTCGCCGAGAAGTTCGGCCGCGCCGTCATCGTGATCGTCGACACGCCGGCGGCCTTTCCCGGCATCGAGTCGGAAGAGCGCGGCGTCGCCGAGGCCATCGCGTTCAACCTGCGCGAGATGGCGGTGCTCAACGCGCCGATCATCGTGGCGGTGTGCGGGGAGGGCGGCAGCGGGGGCGCGCTCGGCCTCGCCATCGGCGATCGGATCCTGATCCAGGAGTTCGCCATCTACAGCGTGATCCCGCCGGAGGGGTGCGCGGCCATCCTGTGGCGCGACTCGGGCCGCAAGGTCCAGGCGGCCGAAGCGCTCAAGCTGACCGCGCCAGACATGCTGCGGCTGGGCATCGTCGACACGATCGTCCCCGAACCGGTGGGCGGGGCGCACAACGACCCGGCGTCGGCCGCCGGCCTGCTCGACCGCGCCATCGTCAGCGCCCTCTCGGCCGTGAAGATGCTGTCGCCCGAGGCCCGGACCGAGGCCCGCTACCAGAAGTTCAGGCAGATGGGCCGCCCGGGCATCGATTTCGTCGAGACGGAGGGGTAGGCACGGACCCTCTCATGCCTCAATTGCTCTGGGACCTCCAGCCTTGCGACGAGCACGCGGCCGCCACGCTGTCGGCATCGATGGCCATCGACCCCGTGACGGCACGTTTGCTCTGCCAGCGGGGCGTGACGGACCCGGATCAGGCGGCGCGGTTCCTGAAGCCGTCGCTCGACGACCTGCACGACCCCTACCTGCTCGCCGGCATGACGGAGGCCGTCGACCGCGTCCTCTCGGCCATCGCGCGCCGCGAGCGCATCGTCATCCACGGAGACTACGACGTCGACGGCATCACCGCGACGGTGATTCTGGAGCGGGCCATCGAGGGGCTCGGCGGGAACGTCGGCCACTTCATCCCCGAACGGCTGCGCGACGGCTACGGCCTGATGACGCCGGCGGTCGAACGGCTGCACGAGGACGGCGTCGGGCTGATCGTGTCGGTCGACTGCGGCATTCGCAGCACCGACGCCGCCAGGCGCGCCGCAGAACTCGGCGTGGACCTGATCATCACCGATCATCACGAACCGAACGACGAGTTGCCCCGCGCCGTGGCCGTCCTGAACCCGAAGCGCGCCGGGTGCGGGTACCCGGACAAGAACCTGGCCGGCGTCGGCGTCGCGCTCAAGCTGGTGCAGGCGCTGTGCGGTCGGTCCGGCCGCGCGCACTGGCTCCCGGGGTTCGTGAAGATCGCGGCCATCGGCACGCTGGCCGACGTCGTGCCCCTGACGGGCGAGAACCGGGTCATCGCGAAGATCGGCCTCGAGCTGCTCTCGCGCGGTCCGCACAAGATCGGCCTCCAGGCGCTGCTCGACGCCTCCGGCCTCAGCGGCAAGCCGATCGACAGCTACCACGTGGCCTTCATCCTGGCGCCGCGCGTGAACGCCGCCGGCCGGATGGCCACGCCGGACATCGCCGCGCGGCTTCTTCTGGCCACCGACGACACCATGGCCGACGAGGCGCGGAATCTGGCGGCCCAGCTCAACGACGAGAACCTGCGGCGCCAACAGCAGGAGCAGGAGATCCTGGCCGCGGCGCGCAAGGTCATCGACACGGATCCGGACGTGGGGGCCCACGCCGTCCTGGTGGTGTCGGGCGCAGACTGGCACCGCGGGGTCATCGGCATCGTCGCGTCGAAGCTGGTGGACGCGTTCGCGCGGCCCGCCGTCGTCATCTCGATCGAAGACGGGCTCGCCCACGGGTCCTGCCGCAGCATCCCGGCGTTCGACATGCTCGCCGCGCTCGAGGCCTGCAGCGGCCACCTCGTGAGATTCGGCGGCCACCGCATGGCCGCCGGCCTGACGCTCGACGCCGGGGCCGTCAAGCCGTTCCGCGCGGCGCTCCAGGCCTATGCCAACGAACGGCTCGGCCCCGACGACCTCCGCCCGCGGCTGCGTGTGGACGCCCGGCTCGGTTTGGACGCCATCAAGGGGCGGCTGATCGAGGAGATCCGGACGCTCGCGCCGTTCGGCCTCGGCAACCCGCGGCCGGTGTTCTGCGCCGGCCCCGTGGAGATCGTGGACGGCCCGCGCCGGATCAAGGAGCGACACCTGAAGATGTCGGTGCGCCAGCACGGCCGGATCTTCCGCGCCATCGCGTGGCGGGCGGCCGAGCGCGAGGGCTTCCTCTCGGCCAACCGCGGGGCGCTCGAGCTGGCGTTCTCGCTCACCGAGAACACGTTCAACGGCGAAACGTATACCGAGCTGACGCTGGCCGACATGCGCGCGCCCGAGGCGGCGCCGGCCCTGGCCGGNNATCCTGATTCCTTACGCCGATCCGAACGTCGTCGCCGAGAGCACCTCCGGTCGATCGGTGCGGGTGCTCGGCGGCAAGCCGGACCTCACCGTCGAACACTACGACACGATGGTGCAATACGCCGATGGCCGCGTGCGGCTGACCGGCGTCCGGTTCAAGGTGCTGCAGCGGCGAGGCCGGGACTTCGCGATCACATCGGTTACCGCCGACGTGGTCGGCCGGTCGCCGAACGAGGATGTCAACCTGAAGGGCGACGTGGTCATCACGTCCAGTGATGGCCTGGTCGTCCGGACCGAGGAGGCGTCGTACGACCATGCGCAGGGCGTGGTACATGCGCCCGGCGCTGTGCGGTTCTCCCGCGGCGGCCTCGAAGGGTCCGCCGTCGGCCTCCGCTACGAGCGAAGCCGAGACCTCCTGTCGCTCCTCGACCGCGTCGTCATCCATCGTGACGCGGCCGCCGCCGGAGGCGGGAGTCTCGACGTTGAAGCCGGCGGGGCGAGCTTCGCGCGCGGCGAGAAGGTGGTGCGGTTCGGTCGCGGCGTGCGCATCGCGCGTCCGGGTGAGACCATGTCGGCCGACGAGATCGCCGCCACGCTGGCGGGAGACAGCGAGCGCGTGCAGAAGCTCGAACTGCGGGGCGGGTCACACCTCCTCGGCTCGTCAGAGGCAGACGGCGGCGTGAAGGGGATGCGCGCGCGCGACATCGACCTCGCCTACGCGGACGACGGGAGGACGCTCCAGCACGCGATGCTCAACGGCGACGCGGGCATCGAGCTGGCGGGGGCGGGCGGCGGCGCCGGACGGCGGCTCCTGGGGCAGTTCATCGACATCGCGCTCGCCGCCGACGGCACGACGCCGACGTCGATCCTCGCGCAGAAGGCGGTGGAGCTGGACCTGCTGGCGGATCCGTCGACGCCGGCGCGCGCGATTCGCTCCGGCGTTTTCCAGGCCGCCGGCACCGCCGGCTCCCGGCTGAAGGCGGCCGCCTTCAGCGGGGGGGTCGATTTCCGCGAGACGCCTTCGGCGCCGGCCGCCTTGCGGACGGCGATTTCCTCGACGCTGGCGCTCACGCTCGGCGACGGCCTCGGCCGCATCCAGTCGGCCAGGTTCGGCGGTGGCGTCGTCTTCACGCAGGGCGCGCTGACGGCCAGGGCGCGCGACTCGCAGTACGGCGTCGACGCCGGCACCCTGCACCTGTCGGGACGCGACGAGAAGACGGGGCGCGCGCCGCAGGTGCTCGACGATCGGGCGACGATCGAAGGCGACACGGTGGACGTCCAGCTCGACGGGCGGAAGATCACGGCCGACGGCTCGGTGAAGACCGAGATGCGCGCCGGCGGCGAACCGACGGGCGGGCGAGGGGGCGCGCAGGCGGCGGGGGGTGCGGGCGCCCGCGTGCCGGCGATGCTGCAGGCGGACAGACCGGTCCGCGCGGCGGCCGGCCACCTCGAGTACGACGGCGGCGCGCGGCTCGCCACCTACTCGGGCGGCGTCGACTTGTGGCAGGACCAGGTGTCGATCAAGGCCGACACCGTCGTCGTCGACGAGCGCAGTGGCGGCTTGTCGGCCCGCGGGGGCGTCGTCTCGCGGACCGAGTTCGATCGAGCGGACGCCGCGACGACGGCCCAGGATCCCGCGACGATGGTCGTCACGTCGGACCGGATGGCGTACGACGACGACGCGCGCCGACTGAAGTACGCGGGACGGGTGCACCTGAACGGCGCGGCGGGGGATTTCTCGGCGGACGAGATCGTCGTGTCCCTGCGCGCCGGCACGCGCGAGATGGAGCGGCTGGAGGCGGACGGCGCGGTGGCGCTGGCCGCGACGGACGGCCGCCGGGCGGCGGGCAAGCACCTGACTTACTGGACCGAGTCCGAGCAGTACGACGTCGGCGGCACGCCGGCGACACTCCACGACACGTTCGGCGAAACGACCGGCCGTCTTTTGACTTTCTTCAGATCGACTGCTAGGATCGTCGTCGACGGCAAAGAGCAGAAACGCACGGAATTGCGGCGCGAAATCAAGCGCTGAGCGCCGACGCGTCCACTGAATGTCCACCCTCCGGACCCACGATCTCACCAAGTCGTACGGCGGTCGCACCGTGGTGCGCGGCGTCAGCCTCGACGTGACGTCCGGCGAGGTGGTGGGCCTGCTCGGGCCCAACGGCGCCGGCAAGACGACCACCTTCTACATGACCGTCGGTCTGACCGCTCCCGACTCCGGGCGCGTGCTGCTCGACGGGGAGGACGTCACCGACGACCCGATGTACGTCCGGGCGCGGAAGGGCATCGGCTACCTGCCCCAGGAGCCGTCGATCTTCCGCGGGCTCACCGTCTCCCAGAACATCCTGGCGATCCTCGAGACGCTGCCGCTCGGCGGGAAGGCCCGGCGGGCGCGCCTGCCGGAGCTGCTCGCCGAGCTCGGCCTGACGTCGCTCGCCTCCGCGCCGGCCTACACGCTCTCGGGCGGCGAGCGCCGCCGGGTCGAGATCACCCGGGCGCTGGCCGTCTCGCCGCTGTTCATCCTGCTCGACGAACCGTTCGCCGGGATCGACCCGATCGCGGTCGCCGACATCCAGAAAATCATCGCGCACCTGAAGGCGCGCGGCATCGGCGTGCTCATCACCGACCACAACGTGCGCGAGACGCTCCGGATCACCGATCGGGCCTACATCGTGCGCGACGGAGCGATCCTCCGGAGCGGCACGCCGGCCAGCCTGGCCGCCGACGAGGACGTGCGACGGATTTACCTCGGGACCGACTTCAGGTTGGACTAAGATGGATTACGGTCCGCCGCGAGCGGACCATGAGACCATGTCGATTCAGCAGAGACTGCACACGAAGCTCGTTCAGAAGCTCATTCTGACGCCGTCGCTCCAGCAGGCGATCAAGCTGTTGCCGATGTCGACGCTCGAGCTCGGCGAGCTGCTCACCCAGGAGATGGTCGAGAACCCGATGCTCGAGGAGGTGCCCTCCGAGGACCTCCAGACGAGCGAGGCGGCGACGGTCCCCGAGAAGGCGGAGGAGCCGCCGAAGGAGCCGAAGAGCGACGCCTGGGATGACCAGGACTACGAGTACTTCTTCGGCGATTACCTCGACGAGGGCTATCGCCCTCGGGCGCAGCAGGAGATCAAGGAGCTGCCGCCGATCGAGAACACGCTGTCGACGTCGACGTCGCTCTCCGATCACCTCTTCTGGCAGCTCTCGATCCAGACCAGCGACGACACGCTGCGCGAGATCGGCGCGGCGATCATCGGCAACCTCGACGACGACGGCTACCTGGTGGCGTCGGTGGACGAGATCGCGGCCATGGGCACCTGGCCCGTCGCCGCGGTCGAGAAGGCGCTCGCCCTGGTCCAGAGCTTCGACCCGATCGGCGTGGCGGCGCGCGACCTGCAGGAGTGCCTCGGGCTGCAGGTCCGCCACCTCGGCCTCGAAGGGACGCCGACCGAGAAGATCATCACCGAGCACCTGCGGCTGCTGCAGAACCACCAGGTGCCGGACCTGGCGCGCAAGCTCGGGTTGTCGGTCGAGGAGCTGAAGGAACACATCGCGATCATCCAGCACCTGGACCCGAAGCCGGGCAGCCGCTACAACCGCCCGCAGTCCCAGTACGTCACGCCCGACGTCACCGTCGTCAAGGTGGAGGACCAGTACGTCGTCCTGCTGAACGAGGAAGGGCTGCCGCAACTGCGCATCAGCCCGGCCTACCGGCGCCTGCTCGACAAGGGGAGCGACAACACCGAGGAGACCCGGACCTACGTGAAGGACAAGTTCCGTTCCGCGCTCTGGCTCATCAAGTCGGTCGAGCAGCGACAGAAGACGATTTACAAGGTCGCCACGAGCATCGTGAACTTCCAGCGGGACTTCCTCGATCACGGGATCGAGCATCTGCGGCCGCTGGTGCTGCGCGACGTTGCCAACGACATCGGGATGCACGAATCGACGGTGAGCCGCGTGGTCACCAACAAGTACATGCACACGCCGCAAGGCGTGTTCGAGATGAAGTACTTCTTCCACAGCGGGATCAGCAGCTCGTATGGCGACAGCGTGTCGTCGGTGACCATCAAGCAGCGAATCAAGAAGATCATCGAAAACGAGGATGCGCGAAAACCGCTGAGCGATTCGAAGATCGTCAGCCTCCTCCAGAAGGAGGGCCTGGTCCTGGCCCGCCGGACGATTGCGAAGTACCGCGAGGAACTGAAGATCCCCACCTCCAACCAGCGCAAGATGCTCTACTAGGGGTCATCATGCGACTTGCACTGACAGGCAGACACGTCGAGATCACGCCGGACCTGCGACGGATGGTCGAGCGGAAGATCGACCGGCTCGAGCGCGTCCTCAGCGACAAGGGCGTGTCGGGGCAGGTGGAGCTGGCGCTCGAGAAGTTCCG
>PMKG01000154.1 GCA_003157675.1 Acidobacteriota bacterium | reverse complement strand
GGGTTGATCGCCGCGTCGGTCTGCAGCACGTCCTGGTTTCGCGCCTCGACGACCGAGAACGGGCGCTTGGTGGCGCTGATGACGCCGACCGTGACCGTGTGGCCGAGGCCGAAGGGGTTGCCGATTGCCATCACCCAGTCGCCCGGCTGCATTTGGTTCGAGTCGCCGAATTTCGCTTCGACCAGCGGCGTCGTCGGCTTTTCGTCGAGCTGGATGAGGGCGCTGTCGCTGAGCTGATCGCGGCCGACGAGCTTGGCCTTGAACTCGGGGGCATCGGCGTCGACCTCGCCGAAGGCGACGAAGATCTCGGTGGCCCCCTCGATCACGTGGTTGTTGGTCAGGATGAGGCCGTCACGGCTGATGACGAACCCGGTGCCCCTGGACTCGACAACCTGCTCGCGCGGATGGGGGTTGGCGCGCCCCTGGGGAGGATTGCCGAAGAATCGGCCCAGCGGGTCATCCCCGCCGAAGAGGTCCGACATGTCCCGCATGCTCTGCTTGGACCGGGTCCGGATATTCACGACCGACGGCGAGGCGACCTTCGCGATGTTGCGGAACGTCGTCGCGTCGAGCGCCCCGGAGATCGGCGCGCTGTTCATCGCCGGCAGCGCCATCGTTTGAGCCGAGGACGGCGAGGTGAGGTCGAGGCGCGAAGCGAGGACCATCCCGACCGCGAGCGACGCGACCGCGATCAACCCCGCGTAGAACACCGTGATCTTTCGACTGGACATGCAACTCCTCCCACTGGGGATAAGCGCGATTATACCCTTCGCGCCTCGGAACCCACGACCGGTCGTCTGACCCGCCGTCGGAGCAGGGCGTCAGCCCTGCTCGTCGGAAGGCCGGTCTTCCCTGGCCTGAGCGAAGTCGAAGGCAGACCCTTCGGCCGCCTCCAGCGTCTATAATCGGGGCAGTTGCGCCTGCCGTTCCCGCTGGTGATACATGATGCAGAGGTCTTTTCCGTCCCGGTGCTGCCGGTTCGTCCTGTCCGCGCTCGTCATCGCCGCCGCGCTCGCCGCCGCGCCGCGGGCCTCCCAGGCCCCGACGCCGGCTCAGCCGGACCGCCAGATGCCGCCGGTGACGTTCCGCGTCGAGGTCAACTACGTCGAAGTCGACGCGACCGTCGTCGACAAGAAGGGCGGCTTCGTCGACGACCTCAAGGCGTCCGACTTCCAGGTCTTCGAGGACGGCAAGCCGCAGGCGGTCACGAGCTTCGGTCTCGTCAGGATTCCGCTCGAGCGCCCCGAGATGCCGATGTTCGCCAAGCAGCCGATCGAGCCGGACGTGCAGAGCAACGTACGGGCGTTCGACGGGCGGGTCTACCTGATCGTGCTCGACGCGCTGCACACCTCGCCGATGTACACCCCGGGGGTGCGGAGCGCGGCCAAGCGGTTCATCGAGAATTCAATCGGGGCCAACGACGTCGCGGCTGTCGTCAGCACGCAGGGCGCCGCCGCGCAGGACTTCACCGGCAACAAGCGCCTGCTGCTCGCGGCGGTGGACCGTTTTCTGGGGAGCGCCCTGCAGTCGGCGACGCTCAACAAGATCGAGGACCTCAGCCGGAAGCAGGCCATGTCGATGACGGACCCCACGCCGAAGGACGAAGAGGACCTGCAGCGGGCCTTCAACGCGTCGGCGACGCTCCGGACCATCCGCCAGCTTGCCGACTTCATGTCGGGCGTGCGGGGCCGCCGCAAGGCGCTCGTGCTGTTCAGCGAAGGCATCGACTACGACATCACCGACGTGATGAACAACCAGGGGGCGTCGACCGTCATCGACGACTCGCGCGACGCCATCGGCGCCGCGACCCGGTCGAACATCAGCATCTACAGCATCGACCTGCGGGGCCTGTCGGCCGAGGGGGGATTCGACGCCAGCATGCAGGGGCCGCCCGTGGACGTCGACCCGGGCTACCACCTCGATTCGACGGGCCTGCAGAGCGAGGCGCGCCTCAAGCAGGACAGCCTCCGCCTGCTCGCCGACGAAACGGGGGGGTTTGCCGCCGTCAACTCGAACGACCTGGCGTCGGCGTTCGAGCGGATTCGGAACGACAACAGCAACTACTACGTCCTCGGCTACTACCCGACCAACGACCGGCGCGACGGCAAGTTCCGGAAGATCGAGGTGAAGGTGAGCCGGCCAGGCCTCGACGTCCGGTCCCGCAAGGGCTACATGGCGCCGCGCGGCAAGGCGGCGACGGCGCCCGCGTTCGAAGTTTCCGAGGGGACGCCCGAGGTCCTCCGCGACTTGCTCGGCAGCCCGCTGCCGATCCCCGGCATCCACCTCGTGGCCACGGCGGCGCCCTTCAAGGGGAAGGGGCGGGACGCGTCGGTCAACCTCGTGGTCCAGGCCGACGGCCGCGACCTCTCCTTCAAGGAGAAGGACGGCAAGTTCGACGGGTCGCTCGACATGGCGGTCGTCGCCGTCGACGAGTCGGCCGGCAAGCCGAGAGGCGGTCTCAACCACGTGCTGACCATGCCCCTGACGCCTGCGACCTACCAGCAGGTGGTCCGGAACGGCCTCCGGATCACGTCGCGCATGGACCTGCCGCCCGGGCGCTACCAGCTGCGGATCGGCATGGTCGACACAAGCAGCAAGCGCACCGGGTCGGTGCACCTCGATCTCGACGTCCCCGATTTCGGATCCGAGCCGCTGATGATGAGCGGCCTGGTCCTGACCTCCGCGCTCGCCTCGCTGATGCGGACCGCCCAGGGGAATCCGAACGACGACCTGCGGAAGATGCTGCCCGGCCCGGCGACCTCGTCGCGCGCGTTCCGGTCGGGCGAGGAGCTGGCGCTTGCGGCCGAGGTCTACGACAACGAGGCGAAGACGCCGCACTCGGTGGACATCACGACGCTCCTGCTGGCCGACGACGGACGCGAACTCTACAGGCACGAGGACCAGCGGTCGAGCGGCGAGCTTGGCGGGGCCAGCGGCGGCTACGGCCTCACGGCGCGGATCCCGCTGAAGGGCGTGGCACCGGGCCTGTATCTGGTGAAGGTGGAAGCCCGCTCGCGGCTGGGGAAGGGGCAGATGGCGAGCCGGGAAGTCCTGATCCTTGTCGTGCCATGAGGCTTGAGTTCTGAGCCCTGAGCCCTGAGCCTGTACAAAGCGAACGGGCCACCGATGGCGCCCGCGGGGGGCGCCGTCGGTGGCCCATTCGCTTTCTTGATCGTTCCCGCCGGTCAACTCTCCGCTATTCGAACTTCGTCACCACCTTCGGCTTGATGTCGCCGTTCTGGTGGGAGAACTTGTAGCTGTTGCGGCTCATGTTCGGGTTCTTCGGCGTGTGCAGGACGATGGTCCCGATCTCGCCCGGCATCAGCGGTTTGTGCAGGAACTGCTTGTCGCCGCTCACCGGGTTGTTGTTCTTGTCCCACCAGAATTCCTCGATCGTCAGGCGGGCGATCGGGCCGGTCGACATGTTCTTGAGCTGGAACGTCGTCACGATCGTGCCGTCCTTCTCGACCTTGATGACGGGTTTCAGGTACTGGATCTCGGCCGTGCCGCGGATCGGGTTGATCCACACGGGCTTGTTCGGCTGGGAGGCCGGTTCCTGCGCGAAGGCGGCCGAAACACCGCCGACGAGAACCAGGACGAGCGTGAGCGCCAGGAAAGCGCGATTAAGGCGGAACATGGAATCCTCCAGGGGGCTTGTGACTGGGCTCGGAGGCACTCCACCTCCGGGTCGGCTCGATTATAGAGCGTTACATCTCCCCGTTCCAGTCCTCCGGTTCGGCGGCAGCGGCGCGGAAGATCTCGAGGTGCCACTTGCCGCCCCCCCAGGGTTCGATGACTTCGGTGGCCACCACGTCCACGAGAATCTCGGCGAACGTCCGGCCCTCCGGGTCGCCGTCGAGATGGTAGGCCGGGTCGTCCCAGGTGAAGTTGGGGTAGAGCGTAATCGTCAGGAACAGGTCGTAGCCGTCATCGATGACGATCAGCTGCCCGCAGGGGCGCTTGATGGTGGAGTGATAAACGAGGTACTTCTCGGCGCTGTGCGCTCGGATGTAGCGCTTGAGCGCGAATTCGCGCGCGACGATCTCTTCGACGGCGATCTTCTTGTCCCAGCAGTCGCGGCAGTACCGCTCCTCCCCGCGAGGCTCGGAGACGTCCTTGGCGCCGCACAGGACGCACCGCGACTTGGCGACCGACTTTCGAGGCATCCCCGGAATTCTATCATTCCGGGTCGGACTTCAACCCGTACATCGACCCGACGTACTGCTTCATCATGCGCCGCGCGCTGAAGTGCGGCATCACGGTGCGGATGGCCTCGCGCACGATCCGCAGCCAGGCCCGCGGCACGCCCGTTCCGTCGCGGTCGTAGAAGCTGGGCACCACGTCCTGTTCGAGCAGCCGATAGAGCGCGTCCGCGTCGGCGGCATCCACCGCGGCCGGGTCGTCGCTCGTCGATTTTCCGTCGATCAACCAGCCGTTGGTGCCGGTATAGCCCTCGGCCCACCAGCCGTCGCCGATGCTCAGGTTCGGCACGCCGTTCACGGCCGCCTTCATGCCGCTCGTGCCGCTCGCCTCGAGCGGCTTGCGCGGGGTGTTGAGCCAGATGTCGCACCCCTGGGTCATGAAGTGGGCCACGTGCAGATCGTAGTCGTCGATGAACGCGATCCGCCCGCCGAATCCCTGGTCCATGGCGCGCTTGTAAATGCGCTGGAGGTGATGCTTGCCCGAGTCGTCGGCCGGGTGGGCCTTGCCGGCGTAAATGATCTGGACCGGCTGGCGGGCCGCCGAGAGGATGCGGGCGAGCCTGTCGGGATCGGTGAACAGCAACTCCGGCCGCTTGTAGGCCGTGAACCGCCGGGCGAACCCGATGGTGAGCGCGCTCGGGTCGAGCAGGGTTCCCGCCGCGACGATCTGGCCGGGACCGACCCGTTCCTCGGTCCAGCGGTCCCTCGCCCTCTCACGGACGAAGGCGAAGAGGGCCGCGCGAAGCGCCTGTCGGACCGCCCAGAGCTCGGCGTCCGGGAGGGCGTCGATCGCGTCCCACATCCGCTCGTCGTCGTGCCGCTGGCGCCAGTCCGGGGCGATGTGGGCCTCGAACAGCTTGGACAGCTCGGCGGCAATCCACGTCGGGACGTGCACGCCGTTGGTGATGGCCTTGACGGGGCTTTCGCCGGGCTTGGCGTCGGGCCAGATCGGCGTCCACATCCGGCGTGTCACGTCGCAGTGGAGCTGGCTCACGGCATTGACCGCGCCGGCCGACCGCAGCGCGAGCGCCGTCATATTGAACATCTGGCCGTTGCCGTTCCCGTTGTCGTAGGCGCCGAGCGCCAGGACGTGGTCGCGCAGGCCGCCGAGACTGCCCCAGGCGCCAGCCAGGTACTTCTCCACGAGTTGAAACGGAAACGCGTCGTGACCGGCCGCGACCGGCGTATGCGTCGTGAACACCGTCGTGCGGCGCACGTCGGCGACCGCCTGCTCGAACGTCACCCCCTGCTCGACGGCGTCGCGCACGCGCTGGAGCACCACGAACGCCGCGTGCCCCTCGTTGAGGTGCCACACGGCCGGTTCGACGCCGACCGCGTGCAGGGCGCGCACGCCGCCGAGCCCGAGGACGATCTCCTGCTGGATCCGCGTCTCCTGGTTGCCGCCGTACAGGCGGGCCGACAGCTCGCGGTCCCACGGCACGTTCTCCGGAAGATCGGTGTCGAGCAGGAAGAGCCGCACGCGGCCAGCCCGCACGACCCAGACCGCCGCCAGCACCGTCCGATCCCCGAGCGGCACGGCGACGACGCACGGCGTCCCGTCGGCGCGCACGGCCGGCTCGATCGGCGCGTCGAGCCAGTCGAGCCGCTCGTAGCTCTCCATCTGCCAGCCGTCGGCCGAAACGTGCTGGTGGAAGTACCCCTGCGGGTACATGAACCCGATCCCGACGAGCGGCACGCCCAGGTCGCTGGCTTCCTTGCATGTGTCGCCCGCCAGCACGCCGAGGCCGCCCGCGTAGAGCGGCAGCGACTGATGCAGGGCGAACTCGGCGGAGAAGTAGGCGATCTGCGATCCCTTGGCCGTCGATCCGTACCGCTGCGCCCACCAGGTGTCGCGCGCCGTCCGGGCCAGGTCGAGATCATGGACGACGCTGTCGTACAGCGCGAGGAAGCTCCGGTCCCCGGCCGCCCACTGCAGCCGGTCCCGGTTGATCATGCGGAGCATCCGGACGGGGTTGTGCGCCGTGTCCCGCCAGAGCGCATAGTCGAGGCGCTTGAAGACGTCCCGCGCGCGGTAGTGCCAGCTCCACCAGAGATCGCACGCCAGCTCTTCGAGGCGCCTGATGCGATCGGGAAAAGGGGGAAGCCCCGGATATCGTTCCATGTGTCCGGCCTCGGTGCATTCGGAGGAGTCAACCTCGAATCCTATCTGCCGTTCGGCGGATCCGTCAACGGCCCGGTGGTAGCCCCGGCCGAGTCATCGCGGCCCAATCACCCCGGCCGACTCACCAGATCGCGGAGGGCCGCCGGCCGGTTGGATTACCAGATAGCGCAGGGCTTCAGCCCTGCGCTACACTGTCCCGCCATGAAGCCGATCAACCGTCGTCAGTTCGTCCAGGCCGGCGCGGCGGTCGCGGCGGCCGCCGCCGTTCCCGCCCGGGCGCTCGGCCAGGCGCCCACGGTCATGACGCCGAAGAGCGCCAAGCCGATCGTCATCTGCTCGGCCAACGGCAACCAGTACCGGAACGGCGGCAGGGAGACCTGCGTCGAGAAGGCGTTCGCGATGATCGCGTCCGGAGCCGACGTGCTCGACGCCGTCATCGCCGGGGTGAACGTCAACGAGCTCGACCCGCTCGACATGACGGTCGGGTACGGCGCCCTGCCCAATGCCGACGGCGTGCTGCAGCTCGACTCGTGCTGCATGCACGGGCCGAAGAAGCGCGCAGGCGGCGTGTCGGCCCTCGAGGGCGTCAAAACGGCGTCGCTCGTGGCCCGGGCCGTCGCCGATCGGACGGACCACCACTTGATGACCGGTCAGGGTGCGCAGGAGTTCGCCCGGCGCCTGGGCTTCGAGATTCTTCCCGACCTCAATACCGACGCGTCGCGCAAGGCGTGGTTCGAGTGGAAGCGCCGCACCGACCCGCTGCACTACCTGACCCCGGAGGACCGCGCGATCGAGGTCAAGAAGATCAGCCTCGCCATCATGCGCGAGTTCGGCATCTCGCCCGAGCACTACTACGGCACGATCAACTGCGACGGGCTCAACCCGAAAGGGGAGATCTGCGGCGTCACCACGACGGCCGGCCTCGCGTGGAAGATCCCGGGGCGCGTCGGCGACTCGCCGATCCTCGGCGCCGGCCTCTACGTCGACAACGAGGTGGGCGCGGCCGGCTCGACCGGGCGCGGCGAGGCCAATCTCTACAACCTCACCTCGTGCCTGATCGTCGAGTTCATGCGCCGCGGGATGCATCCGAAGGACGCCGGCATGGAGGCGCTCAAGCGCATCAAGGCGAACACCATCGAGAAGCGGCTGCTGACGAAAGCGGGCAACCCGAACTTCCAGATCAACTTCTATATCCTGAACGCGAAGGGCGAGTATACGAGCGTGTCGATGTACCCGTCCACCTATGCAATCTGCACCGAGAACGGGGCCCAGACCATTCCCAGCGAGCCGCTGGTGCCGACGCAGCTCGAGCAGGAGCTGTAGGCAGGACACGTCAGTCACGCCGGCCGTATTGCACGAGCAGCGCGCGCACCTTGTCGAGCGGCAGCGCTTCCGACGTGCGTGTGCCTGCCGTCACGGTCGTCGCACGGAACAGCGAGTTGTAGACCGCCTCCTCGGTGGCCTCCAGCGCCGCTTCGAAGAGCCCGGACAGGCTGTCGGTCGGGAGGATGGCCCGCTCCTTCGGCGCCCGCTCGCCAGCCCGCGCCCGCAGGTCCGGCGCGGTGCTGAAGGCAATGGCGAAATCACCGCTGCCGTTGCTGTACGACGATCCGGTGCGGGCCAGCCCGAACACCGCCCGCGCGGCTAGACGTTTCAAGTCGCGGGCGTCCAGCGGCGCGTCGGTGGCCACCACGATCATGCAGGACCCATCGGCCGTGTCGGCGGCGCCCCCGCGCGGCGGGGCCGGCGCAAAGGCATGGCGGCCCAGCGCCTTGCCGACGGGCACGCCGTCGATGGTCAGCACGCCGCCGAAGTTGGTCTGCACGAGCACGCCGAGCGTGTAGCCGCCGTACCGGGCGGGCAGGACGCGCGACGAGGTGCCGATGCCGCCCTTCCATCCGTAACACTGGGTGCCGGTCCCGGCGCCGACCGACCCCTCGTCGACCGGTCCCGCCGCGGCGTTCCTGATGGCGGCGATCACGTCCCCGGTCGTGACGTGGAGCCCGCGAATGTCGTTCAGGCCGCCGTCGTTCGTCTCGCCGACGACGGCGTTCACCGACTGCACGCGCTCGTTGCCCGGCTGCGCCAGCGTGTAGCGGACGACGGCATCGACCGCCGTCCCCACCGCCAGCGTGTTCGTGAGCACGACCGGCGTCTCGATGGTGCCGAGCTCGGCCACCTGCGTGGACCCGGCCAGCTTGCCGAACGCGTTGCCCACGAACACGGCGCCGGCCACCTTGTCCTCGAAGAGATTGCCCTCGTGCGGCACGACGACGGTGACGCCGGTGCGGACGAGGTCGCCCTCGACGAGCGTCTTCTGTCCCACCCGCACGCCGCCGACGTCGGTGATGGCGTTCAGCGGACCGGTAGGGAACATCCCGGGCGAGAGGCCGATGTCGCGGGCCCGAGGCCTCGCTCCCTGGGCTCCCATGCCGGCCGCCAGGCATGCCGCCACGAGCGCCGTCGCCGCCAGCAGCCGGCCCCGTGAGCCGTCAGGCGTGAGGCGTATGCCGTCAGCCGTGCGTCGTGAGCGTGCGGTCATGACGGTCTCGCCTCGAGTTTGGCCGCGATGGCCTTCACCTCCTGTTGGATCTCGTCGAGCCGCGTCATCAGGTCCTGGTGCCTCGCCTCGTTGGGGCGGGGTCTCTTGGGGACGAACGTCACGGTGCCGTTGGCCTCGAGGATGGCCGTCTCGACCTCCTCGAGCGAGGCGACGCCTTGCTTCCTGGCGGCGCCCTCGAGCTCTCCGATGGTGACCCCTTCGGCCCGCAGCCGATCGTCGAGCAGCCTGCCGTGCCGTATCAACATGTCGGCGTCTCCCTCGAGGTATCGCTCCGCCCACGGGTGGGCGAAGACGAAGCGGACCACAAGGTAGTTGAAGACCAGCAGCGTCGTCGCGCCGACGACTCCGCCGAGCACCGAGTTGTCCGAGCCGATGATCGCGTTCTGCACCGTGTTCGAGATGGTCAGCAGCACGACCAGGTCGAACGCGTTGAGCTGCGCCAACTCCCGCTTGCCGGCCAGCCGAAGACCGATGACGAGGAACAGGTAGACGAGCACCGGCCGGACGATCTTCTCGAGCAGGCTCACCGTCGTCTGCGCGTCCGGGCCGATGTGGAACAGGTTTGTCAGGATGCTCGCGTCCACAGGTATCCCCTTTCGAGGCGAGTGGTTCCGGCGGCCCAGTATACGGCTACAATCGAATCACATGGCATATCTCGACTCGTTCTCGACGCTCACCGACATCGTCGTCGAGGGCCGCCCCGTCAGGGTTCGAAGCCTGGCCGCCCTCGAGCGAGCCGGCCACCCCCGGGTGGCGAGGCTGCCGTTCGCGCTCCGCATCCTGCTCGAGAACCTGCTGCGCCACGAGGACGGCCGATTCGTCCGGGCCGCCGACATCGCGGCCCTGGCCGACTGGGACCCCGCCTGCAAGGCCCGGAAGGAGATCGCCTTCACTCCGGCGCGCGTGCTGCTCCAGGACTTCACCGGCGTACCGGCGNNCCGTCGCGCGGCTCGGTGGCGACGCGGCGCGCATCAACCCGCTCCAGCCGGTCGAACTGGTGATCGATCACTCCGTACAGGTCGACTACTACGGGCGGCCGGACGCCTTCGGCCTCAACGCCGACCTCGAGTTCTCTCGCAACC
>PMKG01000044.1 GCA_003157675.1 Acidobacteriota bacterium | reverse complement strand
CGCGCTGGTCGCCGCTCCCGCCCTGTTGACACTGGCGATCCCGCACGATGCGGGTCGTGGAGCGCCGAGGGCCGGCGCCGAGGGCAGCGCCGATGCGACTCCCGGCAGGCCCCTGTTCTCTGCGCGTGTGACCTACGTCACCGTGCCGGTCACCGTCGTGGACCCGGACGGATCGGCGGTGCAGGGACTCCAGAAGGGCGACTTCCGCATTTTCGATGACGACGCCGAACAGGTGGTCGATCGCGTCGATGACCCTGACCAGGTATTCGACGTGGCGGTGGCCGCCGACACCTCGTCGAGCATGAGGTGGGTGAGGCCAGACGCGCAGGTCTCCCTGCTGGGGTTGTTCAACGCGTTGCGGGAGAAAGACCGGGTGCTGCTGGTTTCGTTCGACGACCGCGTCTTCGTGCGGTCGGAGCTGACCAACGACAGGGTTCAGCTGCGGCGCGGTGTGTTCGAGATGGAGAATGGCCTCGGCACGCGGCTCTACGACGCGCTCGCATTGCTCGCGGAGCAACGTCTCCCGGCCATGGCCGGGCGGAGGGCCCTAGTCCTCATCACGGACGGTCGCGACACCACCAGCAGGCTGGCCAACACGGAACAGATCCTGCGAGTCGTCGCCAGATCCGAGATTCCGGTCTTTGTCGTGCAGAACGAAGCAAGCGCGGCGCTGGCGGCCTCACGCTCGGACTCGGCGGGCGACCGGCAGGCAGCGATCGTGGCGTCCGCATTCCTGGGCAAGCTGGCTGACGAGACCGGAGGGCGGATCTTCCACGCCTCGCGCCAGGCCGAGATCGACGATGCCTTCGGTCGGATTGCGTCCGAACTGCGACATCAGTACACGATCACGTACTACCCCGCCGACCAACGGAGCGACGGCCGCTATCACCACATTCGAGTGCAGGTCAACCGACCCGGCGCGCAAGTACGCTCGCGAAACGGCTACTGGGCAGTCGGACCGCTTGCGCGATAGACCCACGCTGGACTCGGTACGCCACCGCCCCATCTAGCGAGCTGCCGAATGACGCGTTCGTCGGGGATTCACAGATTGATGCCTGTGCACCAAGCAGGCCCGTGCTCCCGAGAGGAGAAGTGTGGGCGTGCGCGGTGACGAACAGCAGCCCGCCTTCCCCACCCTGCGGTAGAATGCGCGCATCCTCGGGAGGTCCAGCCATGCGCGACGTCCCCTCGGTCGGCAGGTGCCGTCGCAGCGGCGAAAACCGGTATTCCGGCTAAACGATGTTAACTGTCATGATCGAGATACTGCTCCTGGTCGGAGGGCTCCTAGCGACGCCGCAGCGTGCTGTGCCGCCAACGCCACGTCTGGGCGCTGCCGCTAAACTCGCCGACGCCGAGGCGGCGACCGTCGTTGAGGCTGTTGGCCGGCAGGCGCGCCCGGTCTGGTTTCTGGAGGCTCGACAGTCGCAGATTCCTGGCGTGGAATCCGTGCATGTGTTCTTCCGATCGGAGAGCGCATCATCGGGCGTTCGTCGCGGACGCGTGGCCCTGGTACGCGGCGGCCGTGACACTGCGAGAAGCGGACCCTGGACCTGGAGCCTCGTGTCGATCTCAGCCTACGCCCAGGTACCCTTGCCGGGCCGCAACTGCGACCAGGATCTCGTGCAGAACGATCGGTGCCTGTCATTCCTGCTCTCATCCGAGCTGCGCGACGCCGAGGTGCTGTCCATCGTGAGGTTCGTGAGGTCCAGCCCCGGCAGCGTCAGAGGACGCTGTTCGATCTACTCGATCAGTGGCACGAGGGACGCGCCGAGCGTGTTCATTCTGTGCGGGGACTTCAAAGGCCAGCAGATTGCGCTTCGACGGCAAGGCAGCGCCTGGCTCCTGGTCGAGGTCAAGGACATAGTGGCCTGAAGTCTGGGGCGGTCCAGGACGACCTGCCCCGTTCTGGCAAGGCTAGGCAGCCCGCCGGACAACAAGACCAGTCGCGGAAAAGGGTCCGAATCCTGTTGGGGACGCCACCAATCCGCGACCAATGCATCAGTGCCTCCGTCTTTACGGAAGATCGTCGGCTGTCGTCTCCCGATCCCTTTACTTCTCCCGTTTCTCAAACGCCGCCAGCCACTCTCGCGCTCGCTTCTGTGCCTCGGCAATCTGGGCGGGAGTCATTCTCTTGGCGACGTCGTCCCGCATCGCGCCGTACTCTTTCTGCTTCTCACCCGACTTGCGTGAAGCGGCGAGATTCAGCCATTTGTGTGACTCGATGTAGTCCTGCGGGACACCTTGTCCGTTGGCGTACATGGCACCCAGATGGTACTGCGCCCGCGCGTATCCCTGCTCCGCCGCTTTGCGAGCCCACGCCGCGGCTTGCGCATAGTCGTGAGTGACGCCTTGTCCGTTGGCGTACATGGCGCTCAGGTTGTGCTGCGCCCGCGCGTATCCCTGCTCCGCCGCCTTGTGATACCACGCTCCGGCTTGCGCATAGTCCTGCGGAATACCTTTGCCACTGTCGTACATGGCGCCCAGGTTGAACTGTGCCCGCACGTCTCCCTGTTCTGCTGCCTTGCGATACCACGCCACGGCTTGTGTGTAGTTCTGAGGGACGCCGCGGCCGTTCTCGTACATCAGGCCGAGCGTGTTCTGCGCGGACGCCTCCCCCTGGTCCGCCTTCTGCCGTAGCGCCTGAATGTCAGCAGCGGGTGCGGTGTTCTGCGGGACGGGTTCTGGTGGTGCTGTTGCTGGAGCGCCGTACGTGTTGCCAGGCAGGAACGCCAGCAGCCAGACCGAGGCGAGGAAGGCAGAACGCATGTGTACACCTCCCATGCGGCGCCCATTCTACCTCTCCCGTGGTATTCTGCGCCCCGCCGCTGACAGTAGGAAGCCGGACGGCCCGTCTCCCAGCCACTGGAGCACTCGATGATCTCGAACCGCCGCATCCTTCACCTCGTGATCGTCGTCGCGTTGAGCCTCATGTGCGTGCCGCTCCTGATGCACGCCCAGGCAGCCGCGACCCAGCCAGGCGGCCAGGCGGCCGTCCAGGCGACCGTCCAGGCGACCGCGCCCAGGCCCATCACGCTCGATGACTATCCGAAGTTCAAGCGCATCACCGGCGCCGTCATCTCGACCGACGGCAAGTGGATGCAGTACGTCGTCACCCCCAACGAGGGAGACGCCACGCTCGTGGTCAGGGCCCTCGACGGCGACAAGGTGTACGAGGTGCTGCGCGGGACCGACGCCTCCATCTCGGAGAACGCACGCTGGCTCGGCTACTTCATTGCGCCGCCGGTGTCTTCGGGCCGTGGCGGACGTGGTGGCGGCGGCCGGGGCGGCGGCATGATGGGCGGCATGGGCGGCGGCCTGGCCGCCATGAGCGGCGGCATGGGCGGCGGCATG
>PMKG01000474.1 GCA_003157675.1 Acidobacteriota bacterium | reverse complement strand
CAGGGATCTGCCCGGAGCAAAGCCATGATAGCCCCGATGCGGGAGCCCTCGAGAGGCGGCTTTGCGCTCTTCGACAGGCTCAGAGCGCCCCGAGCAACGTCGAGGGGCGGAGCGGCACGCCCGAGAAGCGGCGTGCAGCAGGCCTCAGTCTTGCAAGGGAGGCTCTGCGCGAAGGAGCGACTTCATGCTCACCGCGGAGGACGCCGTCGCGCTGTCGTTTCTGCCCCGCCGCTGGAGGCTCCGGGCGCTCGACGCGCTGAACCGCGCGGCGCCGGACTCGGTCGACTCGGTCCTCGGCCTCCTCGAGCCCGATCGGCCGGTGGCGCCGCTCGCCCAGATTCTGCGCCGCCGGGCCGCCGCGGCGCTCGACACGGCCCGCCGGGCAGGGATCCGCACGATCGCCTGGGGCGAGCGTGCCTATCCGGCTCTCCTGGCGAATATCGCCGACGCCCCGATGGCGCTCTGGGCGAGGGGAGACCCGTCGGTCCTCGACCGGCCCGCCGTGGCGATTGTCGGGTCGAGAGCGGCGACGCCCTACGGCCTCGAGGCGGCCTCGCGTCTCGCCGGCGACCTGGCCGTGGCCGGCGCGTTGATCGTGAGCGGCATGGCCCGCGGCGTCGATTCCGCGTCGCACCGCGCCGCGCTGGCGGCCGGCGGGCAGACCGCGGCCGTCCTCGGCTCCGGCGTTGACGTGATCTACCCGCCCGAGCACGACCTGCTGGCCAGGCAGATCGCGGAGAACGGCATCGTGCTGAGCGAGCTCCCGCCCGGCTCGCCGCCGCTCGCCTTCCATTTCCCGGCCCGGAACCGTATCATCAGCGGCTTGTCGCTCGCCACCATCGTCGTCGAGGCTGCCGAGCGCAGCGGATCGCTCATCACGGCCGGCTTCGCGCTCGAGCAGGGCAGGACCGTGATGGCCGTGCCCGGCAGCATCCTGTCGGGGCGCTACCGGGGATGCCACGCACTCATCAGGGATGGCGCGGCCGTCGTCGAATCGGCGGAGGACGTGCTGGCGGAGCTTCGCACAAGCCCCCTGCGGCGGCTGGTTCATGCGGCAGCCGACCCGTCGGCCGAGGCGGCTCCGGCGAGCCCGATTCTGGCCGCCATGGCGCCCGGCGAGAGCTACGATACCGACGCGCTGGCGGGCCTGACCGGCCAGCACCCAGCTCGACTATTGGCCACGCTCCTCGAGCTGGAACTGAGGGGCGCCATCCGCCGTCTGGACGGCGGGAGATTCGTTCGCTCCGGTCGAACGTGCTAACGTAGGTCGCTTGGGAGAGATTCGGAGAAGACAGTAGAGACAGCGATGCCGAAATCACTGGTCATTGTCGAATCGCCTGCCAAGGCAAAGACGATCGCGCGGTTCCTCGGCCGCGATTACCGGGTGGAGGCCAGCTTCGGCCACATTCGCGACCTGCCCGAGAACGCCGAAGAAGTGCCTGATGAAATTCGCAACAAGCCCTGGGGCACGCTGGGTGTCGATACCGACGGCGATTTCAAGCCGTATTACGTCATTCCCGCCTCGAAGCGGCGCCACGTCAGCGCCCTTCGGTCGGCGCTGAAAGAGGCCTCCGAGCTCCTGCTGGCGACCGACCCCGACCGCGAAGGGGAGTCGATCAGCCTGCACCTCAAGGAAGTGCTGAAGCCCAAGGTGCCGGTCCGGCGGGTGACGTTCCACGAGATCACGCGCGAGGCGGTTCAAGAAGCCGTGGCCAACGCGCACGAGCTCGACGAGAACCTCGTCAAGGCGCAGGAGAGCCGGCGGATCCTGGACCGGCTGTACGGCTACACCCTCTCGCCCGTGCTCTGGAAGAAGGTCCGAACCGGGCTGAGCGCGGGCCGCGTCCAGAGCGTCGCCGTCCGCCTCATCGTCGAGCGCGAGGAGGCGAGGCGCGCATTCAGGAGCAGCACGTTCTGGGACATCGCGGCGAAGCTCGCGGCCGAGGGGCGCCAGTTCGAGGCGGTCCTCTCGCGGGTCGGAGACCAGCGGGTGGCCAGCGGGCGCGACTTCGACCCCGCGACCGGGCAGCTGTCGGCCAGGAGCGTCCGGCATCTCGACAGGGCCGGCGCGGAGGCGATTGCGCGTGCGCTCGAGCAGCACCTGCCGTGGCGCGTCACCGCGGTCGACGAGCGACCGGGGATCGAGCGCCCGGCGCCGCCGTTCACCACCTCGACGCTGACGCAGGAGGCGAGCCGCAAGCTCGGGTTCACCACCGGCCGGACGATGCGCCTCGCGCAGCGGCTGAAGGACGGCGTCGAGCTGGCCGACGGGACGATCGAGGGCATCATCACCTACCACCGGACCGACTCCACGACGCTCAGCGAGAAGGCGCTGCAGGAGTCGGGGCGCGCGATCCGCGAGATGTTCGGCGACGAGTACTCCCGCGGGCCGCGGCGCTACCAGACCCAGGTGCGCAACGCGCAGGAAGCGCACGAGGCGATCCGGCCGACCGATTTCAACGTCACGCCGCAGAGCCTGGTCGGCATCCTCGAGCCGGACGAGCTGAAGCTGTACGACCTCATCTGGAAGCGGACGATGGCGTCGCAGATGCCGGACGCGCGAGTGCTCAAGACGACGGTGGAGTTCACGGCGGCCGGGCCCGCCGGCGAGCCCTGCGCGCTGACGTGCAGCGGCAAGGCGATCGAATTCGCCGGCTACCGCCGCGCGTACGTCGAGGGCAGCGACGATCCGGAGAGCGAGCTCGAGGCGCAGGAGTCGATCCTGCCGCCGTTCAAGGTGGGGGACCTGGTCGCGGGGGACGGCGGCGCGGGCGCCGCGGGCCGGGCCACGGCGACGCTGGTCGCCGTCGAGCCGAAGTCGCACGAGACCACGCCGCCGGCGAGGTTCACCGAGGCGTCGCTCATCAAGAAGCTGGAAGAGGAGGGGATCGGCCGGCCGTCGACCTACGAGCCGACGATCGAGACGATCCTGCGGCGCGGCTACGTGTTCCGGCAGGGGAAGGCGCTCGTGCCGAGTTTCACGGCCTTCGCGGTGACGCAGCTGCTCAGGAACCACTTCGCCGACTTCGTGGACATCGGCTTCACGGCGGAGATGGAGAAGGACCTCGACGAGATCTCGAACGGCGAGCGCCAGTGGGTCGACTTCATCCGCGAGTTCTTTCGGGGCGACGGGCGCCAGCACAAGGGGCTCGAGGCGATGGCGCGCGACGAGGCGCAGCAGATCGAATACCCCTTCGTGGACGTGGGCGTCGATCCGGAGAGCGGCGAGACGATCTGCGTGCGCATTGGCCGGTTCGGGCCGTTCGTGCAGGTGGGCGAGGGTGGCAACGGCAACACGGCGTCGCTCCCCGACGACCTGGCGCCGGCCGACCTCACCGCCGAGAAGGCGATGGAACTCGTGCGCAGCAAGGCTGCCGGCCCGCGCGATCTCGGCATCGACCCGGCGAGCGCCCGGCACGTGTACCTCGCGACCGGCCGGTTCGGGCCCTACGTGCAGCTCGGCGAGACGCCGGAGAAGCCGGCCAAGGGCGCGAAGGCCGCCAAGCCGAAGCGGGCCTCGCTCCCGAAGGGCGTGACGGAGGCCGAGGCCGATCTCGCGCTGGCGCTGCAGCTGCTCAGCCTGCCCCGCGTGCTCGGCACCCATCCGGCGGGCGGCGAAGACGTCATCGCCGGCGCCGGCCGCTTCGGTCCCTACGTGAAACACGGCGACGAGTTCCGCTCGCTCGAGGCCACCGACGACGTGTACACCGTGAGCCTGGACCGGGCGCTCGAGTTGCTGGCGCAGCCCAAGCGGTCGCGGCGCCGACAGGCCTCGGCGCCCGCGGTGCTGAAGGAGCTCGGGGCGCGCGAGGACACCGGGGCGGCGGTGAGGTTGCTCGACGGGCGCTACGGGCCCTATGTGACCGACGGCAAGACGAACGCGTCGCTTCCCAAGGGCGCCGACCTGGCGGCGTTCGGCGTGCGCGAGGCGGTCGAGCTGATCGACGCGCGCGCGGCGGCCGGGCCGAAGAAGAAGGGCGGGCGGCCAAGGCGCAAGCCGTGATCCACGTGATCGGCGGCGGCCTCGCCGGCTGTGAAGCCGCGTGGCAGGCGGCCTCGCGCGGTCACCAGGTCGTGGTGCACGAGATGCGGCCGGTGCGCGGGACCGACGTGCACCACACCGACGCGCTGGCCGAACTGGTCTGCAGCAATTCCTTCCGAAGCGACAAGCTGGACAACGCGGTCGGTCTCCTCAAGGAGGAGATGCGGCGCCTCGGCTCGCTCGTGATGCGCGTCGCGGAGCTGGTGTGCGTGCCGGCCGGCGCGGCGCTCGCGGTCGATCGCCAGCGGTTCGCGGAGCTGATGACCCGCGAGATCACGTCGCATCCGCTCGTCACGCTGGTCCGGGAAGAAGTCATCGACGTGCCCGACCCCGGGGCGACGGGCGGGCCGGTCGTCATCGCCACCGGGCCGCTCACCTCGCCGGCGCTCTCCGGGAAGATCGCGGCGCTCGTGGGAGGGGAGCACCTGTATTTCTACGACGCGGTCAGTCCGATCGTGCTGGCCGAGTCGATCGACCTCTCGCGCGTCTATCGCGCGTCACGGTGGGGGCGGGGCACGACGGAGGGCGATTACCTGAACTGCCCGTTCACCGCGCCCGAGTACGAGACGTTCTACCAGGCGCTCGTCACCGCGGAGCGGGCGGCGGTGCACGATCTCGACCGCGAGCGGTTCTTCGAAGGGTGCCTGCCGATCGAAGTGATGGCGCACCGCGGTCCGGACACGCTGCGGTTCGGCCCGATGAAGCCGGTGGGGCTGCCCGACCCGCGCACGGGGTGGCCGCCCTACGCGGTGGTCCAGCTGCGGCAGGACAACCTGGCCGCCGACCACTACAGCCTCGTGGGGTTCCAGACGCAGATCAAGTCGGGCGAGCAGGCGCGCGTGTTCCGGCTGATCCCCGGCCTCGAGCGGGCCGAGTTCGCGCGCTTCGGCCTCGTGCACCGCAACACCTATATCAACGGGCCGACGGTGCTGGCCGAGACGTGGCAGGTGCGCGCGCGACCGGAGCTGTTCTTCGCCGGGCAGATTTCCGGCGTCGAGGGGTACGTCGAATCGGCGGCGTCGGGGCTGCTGGCGGGCATCAACGCCGCGGCGGTCGCCGCCGGCCGCGCCACGTCTTCGCCGCCTCGCACGACGGCCATCGGCGCGCTGGCATACTATGTGTCGCACGCGGACGCGGCCGACTACCAGCCGAGCAACATCACCTTCGGGATCATGTCGCCGCTCGAGTCGGCCGACCGTCGTCTCCGCCGGGACCGCAAGGCTCGGAACGAGGCCATCTCCGCGCGGGCGCTGACAGAGCTCGGATTGTGGCAGGGCGAAGTAAGCAGTAGGCAATAGCTAGGAGGCAGACTGCGAACTGCATACTGCCTACCGCATACTGCATACTATCAACCGTCGTGAAAGACGAACTCCGCGCATTCCTCTCGTTCCTGCGGCTGAACCGCAACGCCTCGGCGCACACCGTGCGCGCCTACGACAGCGACGTGTCGCAGTTCATCACGTTCATGGCGGGCGAGTACAAGCGCCCGCGGCCGGAGCTGCAGCCGGCCGACATCACGCGGCAGATGATCCGCGGCTTCCTCGCCGAGCTGTTCCGCCTGGGGGAATCGCGCGCGAGCGCCGCGCGGAAGCTCGCGGCCATTCGCACCTTCCTGCGCTATCTGAAGCGCGAGGGGTTCATCGAGGCGGACCCCAGCCTGCTCGTGGCGACGCCCAAGCGCGAGCAGCCGATCCCGCGCCACCTGGAGGTGGACGAGATGTCGCGCCTGCTCGAGACGCCCGACACGGCGGGCCCGCTCGGCCGGCGCGACCGCGCGATCCTCGAGCTGCTCTACGCCTCGGGCCTGCGGCTCGGCGAGCTGGTGGGGCTGGATCTCGAGGACGTCAATCTCGGCAGCCGGCTCGTGCGCGTGATGGGAAAGGGGCGCAAGGAGCGGCTGGTGCCGTTCAACCAGAGCGCCACGGCGGCCCTCCGCGCCTGGCTGCCCGATCGGGAGGCGCTCAGGCGGCAGCCGGCAACAGGGCAGCAGGTGCGCCGCGGGCCGCGAGCCGCGAGCCGCGAGCCACTATTCCTCAACTACCGCGGCACGCGCCTGTCCTCGCGCCACGTGCACCGGCTCGTGCGGCACTACGTGGCGTCGTGCAGCATGCGGTTCGGCATCAGCCCGCACGCCATCCGCCATTCGTTCGCCACGCACCTGCTCGAAGCCGGCGCCGACCTGCGCGCCATCCAGGAACTGCTGGGACACGTGCGGCTGAGCACGACGCAGCGGTACACGCACGTCAACGCCGCGCAACTGATGGAGGTCTACCGGCGGGCCCACCCCAGGGCGAAGGCCGAGGAGCCTACCTCTGCTCCTCCGTCTCCGCGGCCTGTTCCCTCCGGCTCTTCGGGAACTCGATCTTGAGCGTCTTGATCTTGTAGTTGATCACCCGCGGGCTGATCGAGAGCAGGTCGGCCGCGTCCTTCTGCACCCAGTTCGAGATCTTGAGCGCCTCGACGAGCGCGCACCGCTCGATCTCCTCGAGCGCGATGCCGGTCGGCGGGATCCGCACGACCGGCGGCGCACCCGCGTCGGCCACCGAGGGGCCCGTCTCGCCGAGGTGGAGGTCGGCGAGGCCGACCTCGGTGCCGTCGCACAGCAGCACGGCCCGCTCGATCGCATTCTCGAGCTCGCGGATGTTGCCCGGCCAGTTGTAGCGCAGCAGCAGCTTCATCGCGTCCGGGCGGATGCCGTCCATCTTGCGCTTCAGCTCGCCGGCGAATCGGCTGATGAACGACTCGGCAAGGGCGGGGATGTCGTCCTTCCGCTCGCGCAGCGGGGGCATGTCGATCGTCACGACGTTGAGGCGATAGTAGAGGTCTTCGCGGAACTGGCCGGCCATCACCATGGTGGCGAGGTTCCGGTTGGTGGCGGCAATCAGCCGCACGTCGACCTTCAGCGTCCGGGTGCCGCCGAGCCGCTCGAACTCGTGCTCCTGGAGCACGCGCAGGATCTTGGCCTGCGTGTTGGCGCTCATGTCGCCGACTTCGTCGAGGAGCAGCGTGCCGCCGTCGGCCTGCTCGAAGCGCCCGATCCGCTGCTTGTCGGCGCCGGTGAAGGCCCCCTTCTCGTGGCCGAA
>PMKG01000282.1 GCA_003157675.1 Acidobacteriota bacterium | reverse complement strand
TCCGACCTGTTGCGGGAGGACATGCTGAGAACCCGGATGCCGTACTGGCTGCGGTCCGGCGACAAGGCGCACATGGCCGTGCCGATCGAGTCGCGGTCCCCCTTCCTCGACTACCGGGTGGTGGAACTGGCCTTCACGCTGCCGCTGACCATGCTCGTGCGCGACGGGTGGCACAAATGGGTGGTGCGGAAGGCGGTCGAGGATCTGCTTCCGGGCGACATCGTGTGGCGGCGGCGCAAGCAGGGATTCCCGTTTCCGTACGCCCGTTTCCTAGCCGACAGCCGCCGGCAGATCGCTGACGTGTGCGAGCACGCGAGGAACCCGTGGGTCAGCCAGTCGTTGCCGGCGGGGAATGCCGAACGTCGTTGGCGGCACCTGAGCTGGCTGCTGTGGTACGCGGACCAGTTCGCGGACGACCGCGCCCTGTTCGCGCGGCTTGCCGGCTAGTTCTTCCTGTTGACGTCGGGTGTGGCTGTCGGCCGGCGCCGGGTCGGTCTCGGGCCGCTCGGGCGACACACCCCCAGAATTGCAGTATAGTTTTCGCCGCCGGTGACTTCGCCCTCCAACCGGCGCACGTGGTCGCCCTCCGGCTGACCGCACTGCTCATACCCCGCGCGAAAGGATCAGCGTGATGAACCGGTTGTCATTGTTCGGAAAGGCTCTCTTTCTGCTCGTGGCCACGCCCGCCCTGGCCGCCGCCCAGTCGGCCATTCCGCTGGAGAATACCGTGCGTGATGTCCAGCAATACGGGTTCGCGATTCACATCCTCGCGATGTTGCTGGTGGGGTTCGGGTTTCTGATGGTCTTCGCCAAGCGCTACGGCTACGGGGCGCTCACCGGCACCTACCTCGTGGTCGCCGCGGGGATCCCGGTGTACGTCGGCCTGCGGTCGTCCGGCGTGCTGTCGGCCGAGGCCGTCGACCCGCACACGATCAGGGCCCTGCTGCTCGCCGAGTTCGCCGTCGCGTCGGCGCTCATCGCCGCCGGCGCCGTGCTCGGCCGGGTCCGGCTCCATCAATACGCCCTGCTTGCCATCATCATGATCCCGCTCTACATGATCAACGAACGGCTGGTGCTGGACGGCGGCCTGGCCGTCACCAAGGGGTTCGTCGACGCGGCCGGGTCGATCAGCATCCACGCGTTCGGCGCCTACTTCGGCCTCGGCCTCGCCGTGGCGTTCACGAGCAGGCAGCAGCGGGCCATCGAGGTGGGCAACGACTCGGCGTCCAATCGCTTCTCGATGATCGGGTCGATGGTGCTGTGGCTGTTCTGGCCGAGCTTCTGCTGCGCCGTCGTGCCACAGGCGCAGTTTGCCGCCACCGCGGTGAACACGGTCCTGGCGTTGTGCGGGGCGACGGCGTCCACCTTCGTCTTCAGCTCGATCTTCGGCAAGGGGAAGGTGGCGATCGGTGACGTCGCGAATGCCGCGCTGGCGGGCGGAGTGGCCATCGGCGCGACGTGCAACATCGTCCCGGCCCCCTTCGCCTTCGGCATCGGCCTGCTGGCCGGTGCGGTCTGCGTCATCGGCTATGCAGTCGTCCAGCCCAGGCTGCAGCGGATGTTCGGGATCGTCGATACGTGCGGGGTGCACAACCTGCACGGAATGCCAGGTCTGCTCGGCGGGCTGGCCGTCGTGCTCGTCGTCCCCGGAGTGGCCGGCGCGCAGTTTGCGGGCATCGCTATGACGATGGTGCTGGCCCTCAGCGGGGGTGTGGTGGCCGGCTACGTGCTCCGCGCAACCGCCATCAAGCAGTTCGCCTACGAGGACGCCGAGGAGTTCCACGTCGCCCAGGAACCCGAGACGGTCTGACCCCCCCTGTCATACCTTCCGGCCATACTCACTCCGTGGCGAGGCGGCGTGCGAAGACACGCCGCTTCGCCCGGAGGTGCAGCCATGACGAAGAAGGGGGACGAGCGCTACGGGGTACCGCCGCTAAGGGACGGGAAGGTCGAACGCGTGCTCTTCGCGGGCGGCCAGCAACAGCTGACGCTCGCGCAACTCGAGAAACGGTGCCTGGCGCGTCTGACCAGGCTCGTGGCCGCCACCGTGATCTGGCCGCTCGACGGCTACCGCAGCTCGTGGCGGATCGGCGACTTCAACATCCTCATCATCGAAACGACTGTGGCGCCGAAGGCGGAGCTCTACGTGCAGTTCTGGTCGGAGCCGAACGGGCCGGCGGACTGGGAGGTGTCGTCGGGTCACCTGAACCCCGCGCTGCGGAAGTTCATCGGCAAGCGGGCTCGGCGACGGCTCGGCGAGATGGGATTCACGGTCGGCGGCGCGGCGAACAACTCCGGCAGGAACGTGCCTGTGGACAACAGCGGCGACGCGTTGGCCGTCGCGCGGGAAGTGCTGCGCATCGTTCACGACGCGTTCGGCTACCGCGGCGTCACGCCCCTCGTTGCCAGAGTCATCCGGGGCAGCCGGACCGGCCGCGCGGTCGTCCACACGACGTTCACGCTGCGCGACACGACGACTCTCCTGCAGTGTCTGGGCTACGACACGAAAATCTTCAGGAAGGGGCGGCGGCCGGTCGTCGGCGGCCGCCCGCAGGACTTCCAGTTTGCGGTCGTCCTCGACGCGCCGGCGCAGCACACCGGCGCGTTCCACTGCCTCGACTTCATCACGTCGGTCGGCCGGATCACCGACGGGTCGCACGCAGCCTGGGGAGACGCGATCAATCGACTGAACGGTCTCTCCCGCGTCGCGCGCGGCTGGATCGACGACGGGGGGAACATCTGCGTCGGAGCGAGCCTGAGCCTGATGCACGGGGTGACCGAGGACGAGATCGGGCACAGCATCACGAGCTGGCACCGGACCGCCACCGAGCTTCGCGACGGGCCGCCGAAGCCGAAAGGGACCAGGCGGAAGAAGCCGAGCGAGGCGGACGACGACCCGCTGCTCGGGGATGAGGGTGACGGGCCGCAGGCGCGGCCGGTGGTGCACTGAGGAGAGCGGAGGAGGACGATTCAGATGATCCTGATCACCCTCGACGCCTCGAACTGCGGCGCCGTGTCGAGTTCGAACGGCACGCGCAGGCCCTGACGCTCGAACGCGCGTTGGACTTCTCCGACAGCCAGCCGCTCGCGATTGCGGTCCTCGCTCAGGTGCGCCAGCACCACCAGCTTCGGCGCGGGGTGGCCATCACCGAAGGCATCGCACAGCAAGTGAGCCGTCTTCACGTTGCTCAGGTGATACCGGCTGTTCGGATTGAAGTGCTGTCGAAGCAGGTCGAGGTCGTGGTTGGCCTCGACGAACACGAAGTCGGCGCCGGCGAGATGCGGCCGCACGGCCGCGTCGTCGTTGAAGTCGGTGCACACGACCAGCTTGCGGCGCCGCGTCCCATGGCCAGCCTGGATCGCGAACCCGAACGTCGGAACATCCGGCGAGTGGGGGAGCGGTATGGCCGTGACGTCGAACTCGCCGAAGACGAAATGGTCGCCGGGGAAGGGGCGGATCGGGGAATCGTCACCGTCGGCCACGTCGTGGCGCGCGCGCAACTGCGGGACGACGTGGCGATGCCCGTAGATCGGGATCCCGGCCTCCTGCAGGACTCGAACGCCGTCGCGACTCAGGTGGTCGCCGTGCGAATGCGTGACGAGGACGCCGTGGACCGGACCGTGACTGTGCTGGTGCCCGCCGACGATCGCGCGGCAGTCGCGAAGCGTCTTGACGCCGCAGTCGATCAGGAGCGAGGTGTCGGCGGTCCAGACGGCCAGGCAGTTGCCGGCGCTGCTCGAGCGATACGAACGGAAGTAGAGGTCCATGCCGCCGTGGTCAGTAGCGCTCGCCGTGCATCGCGACGAGGAAGACGAGCGTCTCGCGGGCGCCCCGGACGATATTCCACGCCAGCTTCAGCGGGTTCAGCCGCCAGAACTTCAGCCTGAGGAGAGCGCCTCGCGCGCCCCGCCAGTACGCCTCGAGCGCGGGGTTGTACTCGAGCCGGTCCAGCGACAGGGGGTTCACGCGCCCGAACCGGTGCCGAAGCCGGGTCAGCCGGGGCGAAGGCGGCAGATCGGGCAGCCTCAGCGCTGCGAGCGCCGCGGCCCGGTTGCCCAGCGCGTCGCGCACGACGTCGAGCCGCTCGGTCATCGTCGCGCTGAAATCGCTGACTCCCTCACCCAGGCGATCCTGCAGGGTGGCGAGCTTCAGCGCCGCGGCCGTGTGCACGCGGCCCCACGCCAGCTTCAGCTCCCGTGCCGACGTCGGCGTGAGCCTCCGCAGGTCGCCGAGGAACCAGTAGTCGCCACGGCGAATGCGGGTCTGCAGCCAGAGTTCCTGGATCTCGAAGTAGAGCTTCGCGTACTCGCGCAGCAGGTGCGTGATCTCGCGCGCGCGCCGCTGGTAGAACGGCCACCGCCGCTCGATCGGGAACGTCGCGCGGCGCGACGTCCTGTCCTTGAGGCGGAAGAACCCGGTGACCATCGGGTGCGCCCCTTCGATCATGCCCGTGCGGTACCACAACAGCGTCTTGAGGACCCCCCAGTAGGTATGGGGATTCTGGGCGAGCAGCACCCGCCGCATATGGTCGGGAGAGTAGAACGCCGCCCAGGCATCGTGGAACGCCGCGGTCCATTCAGCAGCGCTCATCCGGGGATGCGGCGCCGCGGCGTGGAAGGCATCGTAGTTGTTGTAGTCGGTGTCGAGGGCCACGCCCGTCTGCACCGCCGCCTGGTGGTCGCGCGACCCGGGAAGCGGCGTCATCATGAAGAACGACGCCTGGTCGAAGCGCATCGTCTCGGCCAGAGCGCGCACGTCCTCCATCACCCGTTCGTACGTGTCGTGCGGGAACCCGATGATGACCCCCGCGTGGCAGACGACGCCGACGTCGTGCCACTTCGCGACCATCTCGCCGTAGTCTGCGGCCCGGTTCTGCGGCTTGCCTCCGGCCGCGAGGTTGTCGTCGCGGACCGATTCGACACCGATGAAGACCTGCACGCAGCCGGCGCGCGCCGCCTTCTCGACGAAGCGCGGGATCCGCGGGGCCTGGGTATCGACCTGCATCATGAAGTCGATGTCGAGGCCCTCGTCGTCGCGCAGACTGATGAGGCCGTCGAAGATGCCCTCCCACTGCGGGTTTCGCGCGAAGTTGTCGTCGGTGAAGAAATAGTGGCTGACGCCGCGCCCGCCCTTCAGGTGG
>PMKG01000024.1 GCA_003157675.1 Acidobacteriota bacterium | reverse complement strand
ATCACGTTCTGCAATTCCCGCACGTTGCCAGGCCAGTCGTATCGCGCCAGCGCCGCGAGCGTCGCCGGCGCGAGCGTGCATCGGCTGCCGACCCTGGCCGCCGCTTCGAGCCAGAAGTGTCCGGCCAGCAGTGGGATGTCCTCCGCGCGATGGCGCAAAGAGGGGACCACGATCCGCACGACCTCGAGGCGGTAGAGCAAGTCTCGACGAAACAGGCCGGACTCGACCGCGGCGCCGAGCGGCCGGTTGGTGGCCGCCACGATCCGCACGTCCACCGGCCGCGCGAAGTTCTCGCCGACCCTCCGCACCTCCCCCTCCTGGATGGCGCGGAGCAGCTTGGCCTGGGCTCGTGAGGTCAGATCGCCGACTTCGTCGAGGACGAGGACGCCGTGGTCGGCCTCCTCGAAGAGCCCTTTGCGCTCGGCGATGGCGCCGGTGAAGGCCCCGCGCGCGTGGCCGAAGAGCTCCGCCTCGACGAGGTCGTCGGCGAGCGCGGCGCAGTTGAGCGCGCAGAGCGGCCGGTCCCGGCGCGGGCCGAGGCGGTGCAGCGCGCGGGCCACCAGTTCCTTGCCGCTGCCGCTCTCGCCCTCGATGACGACGTTGAACGGCGCGGCGGCGGCTCGCAGCACGGCGCGGCGCAGCTCCGCGACGGCCTCGCTCCGGCCCAGAATCTCGCTGACGGCCGCGTCGGGCTGCGACGGGGGAAGCGCGCGGAGGTCGGCCACCGCGCGCACGCACGGGCCGGACGCGGCCGCCGCGGCCGTGACGATGTCGCGCACGGCCGCCCAGTCCGGCGGCGCGTCGGCGGCGAACCGACAGACGAACGCGCCGACGAGGGCGCCTGCAAACCGGATGGGCACGGCGGCCTCGAGGCCCGACAGGGTCGAGGTCGGCGCGACGGCCAGCCCGGTGTCGATCGCCCGCTGCGCCAGCCCCTCTCCCCGGACCTCGCGGCCATCGGCGGCCAGCAGGCACGTGTCTTCGCGCACGCGTCCGAAACAGGCCACCGACACCGCGCCCGTCCGTTCCCGAAGCGTGGCCGAGACACGCCCCAGTACGGCTGCGTCGTCGTCGGAGGACTGGCACACGCGAAGCACCTCGATCAGGCCACTGACGAGATCCGCCGTCGGGGCCGGTCCGAGGGGCGCCGTGCCGGCCGGCAGCGGCCGGCTGCGCGGCATTCGCCCGTCGGCCCCGGGCGGCGCGGCAGACGGCGGGTCGGCGCCTCGCACGGCGCGTTCGTGCGGCAGGCCGACCACACGAGGCAGGCGGGCTGGGTCGAGCCGGCCGAGGCGCGCCAGCCAGCGCCGGGCGTCCCGGTCGCGGCCAGCTTCCCGGAGGCCCCTGGCCATGAGAATGCGCAGCCGAAGGGCCCGAAGAGGGGCGTGCGCCTGCCGTGCGGCTCGCAGGCCAGTCTCCACCTCCTCCCGGACCGCGTCGATGTCGCCGAGCGCGCAGTAAACGGCCGCCTTCGCGGTGCAGGACGCCGCCAGCCCGACGACGTCGCCGGCCTGTTGCGCCCATTCCCGCGCCTCCGCCGCGCGCCGGCCGGCCTGCGTCACGTCATGGGCGGCGAGCGCGATGCGCGACGCCAGACAGGCGCCCGCGACGGCGAGCCCGATCTCGCCGACCGCCCACGGATCGCCGCTCCACTCGGACAGCGCCCGCTGGGGCGACGCACCGTGCAGTCGTTCCCGCGCGCATACCACGCCAGAGGCGGCGGTGACCAGCGGCTGACCGTCGGGCGGGTCGCCGAGCGGCATGCCCCAGGCGTGCGTCGGCGGAGACGCCAGGCAGCCCGCGGCCTCCGCCAGCCGACCCTGCCAGTAGAGACACCGTGCGAGGGCCAGCCTGGCCAGGCCTTCGAGATCCGGGACCGACAGTTTCGCCGCCGCGACGGCGGCCGCCCGAAGTGCGGCTTCCGCCGGGCCGAAGCGCCCGGCGTCGGTCCAGGCGAGGCCGATGAAGACCGCGGCGTGGGTCGCCGGGCCGGGAAGCGAGGCCCGATCGAACCGCTCGCGCGCCTCTTCGAGCGCGCGGCCGGCGCACGTCGTACGTCCCCGGACGAGCAGCAGCCGCCCGAGCGCCAGGGCGGTCGCGCCGCCGGCCGCCTCTTCCCGCCTCCTCGCGAGGCGGCCCAGCCGTTCGCGCAGCAATCGCTCGGCCTGTGCATGACGGCCGCTCGCGATCACTCCGCCGATCAGGTTCGCCGCGGGATCGCAGGTCCTCGCAGGCACCACCGGGGTCGCCAGATAGGCTGCGACGTTCTCCCGCACGACGGCCGGCTTGTCGGCCGCGACCGCGAACATCGTCCGGCTGTCGCCATCGGCCGGCAACGCGGGTTCGAGGCTCAGCAGCAGATGGGGGCGGTCGCTCGCGAGACCCAGTGACAGGAAGAACAGCGACGCGGCCCGGCCACCGTCGGGGGGAACGCCGTCGTCGAGCACCATGACATGACGCCCCTCAAGAAGTGCCTTGACCCCTGGTGAACGCAGCACCCCTCCGGCCGCCCCGGACAGCAGACGCGCGCTCACCGGGATGTACCCCCGTAGACGTGCGGTGCGCGCCGCCAGGTGCACGAGTACGACGCGGCGCGGCCCACCGGGCACGCTCAGACGAGCCACCCGAGGACGCCCGGAGACGCCGTGCTCGAGCAGATCTTCGAGACCGCACACGAGGCTCCGAATCTCGGCTTCCGCCGCCGCGGACGCGTGCGAGCCGGAGGCGCTGGCGGGCAGCGGCATCGTACGGGTCCCGCCACGGCTTCGCGAAGGCGACGACGGCGTGTCCCAGGCTTCGAAGAACGTGTTGCGCCCGACGGCGCCGAAGTCGGCCAGCGGGACGAAACCCGGATGCCACAGGCTCGACAGGGCGGCGCAGCGGGCGAGCCATGCCGCCACGTCCGCACGATCGCCGGGCCCAAGGGTCCGAATCCACACACGGCGCGCGGTGGCAAGGTCGATGGCCTCGCCGGACCGCACGCGGACGAACCGGTCCGCGAAGAGCAGCGGCGCCATGATACCGGCAGCACGTGCAAGATCGCGGCCGAAAGGGGCAACGACTGCAACCCTCGACGCTCACGGACGGCCTCGCATGCCGCCGGTCGCCGACCGGCCAGGACCGCGCAGAAACTTCGGCTAGAATGAGGCTGTCATGCTGCGCTTTCTGACTGCGGGCGAATCGCACGGCGAGTCGCTTGTGGCGATCCTGGACGGGATGCCCGCCGGCGTGCCGCTCTCGGTCGACCCGATCGACCGGCAGCTTCACCGCCGGCACTTCGGTCACGGCCGGGGCCGGCGCATGGCGATCGAATCCGACCATGTCCAGATCCTCTCCGGCGTGCGCCGGGGGCTGACGCTCGGCACGCCGATCGCGCTCCGCATCGGGAACAAGGACTGGGTGAACTGGCAGTGGACGATGGCGGTCGAGGCCGAGCCGTCGTCTAGGATCTCCCAGGCGCGCAGGCCGCCGGTCACCCGGCCGCGCCCCGGCCACGCGGATCTGGCCGGGGCCCTGAAGTACGGCCATCACGACCTGCGCGACGTCCTCGAACGGTCCAGCGCCCGCGAGACGGCCGCTCGCGTCGCAGTCGGCGCCTGCGCTCGGGTCCTGATCGAGCAGGTCGGCATCCGGATCGTCGCGCACGTCACGGCGAT
>PMKG01000312.1 GCA_003157675.1 Acidobacteriota bacterium | reverse complement strand
GGCCGCGAGGCGCTGGACCGGCTCTCGTCTCCGGCCTGGCAGGGGGCGTGGTTCGCCCTCGTGTCGAGCGTCGTGCTGACTCTGGGGTTCTCGCTGGCTGGGCGGAAGGCCGACCGCTACCTGTTCTCCGTCTACTTCATCCTGGGCGCCGCGGGCGCGATTGCGGCCGTCCGCCGGTTCGGCTGGCTGCGGCGGCTGGTCGACCGCCTCGACCGGCCCTGGGTGCCGGCCGTGATCTACGTCGCGCTCTTTCTCGCGGCACTGTTCACGGCCGGGAAGCTTCCGACCTTCACGTTCTGGCGCTCCTGATCCAACGGGATCCCGTCGATGGGGCCGTGGGACGGGCGCACGGCTGAAGCCGTGCGGTATCCGCCGCTGATTCGGATGGGGCAGGCCTTCAGCGGTGGCCGCTGCTGATTCGGATAGCGCAGGGCTTCAGCCCTGCGCCTAGGCCGTGTGCAGCAGCGCCCGAATGCGCGCGTCGGTCGGCGGGTGGGTGCTGAACAGCGAGAGCATGCCGGCGCCCGAGAACGGCTTCATGATGAACATGTGGGCCGTCGCCGGGTTGGCGTCGAGTGGCACCCGCGCGACCCCGGTCTCGATCTTCTTGAGCGCGTCGACCAGGCCGTAGGGACTGCCGATCAGCTGGGCCGCACCGGCGTCCGCGGCAAACTCGCGCGAGCGGGAGATGGCCGCCTGGATCAGCATCGCCGCCACTGGCGCGAGGATCATCGTCAGCAGCAACGCGATCGGATTGCCGCGATTGTCGTCGTCGCGGCCGCCGCCGAAGAAGGCGGCAAACTGCGCCATGCGCGCGATCATCATGATGGCGGCGCCCATGGTCGCGGCCACGGAACTGATGAGGATGTCGCGATGCTTCACGTGCGACAACTCGTGGGCGATTACCCCCTCGAGCTCGTTTTCGTTGAGCACGCGCAGGATGCCTTCGGTCGCCGCCACCGCCGCGTGCGCGGGGTTGCGGCCGGTCGCGAAGGCGTTCGGCGACGGGTCGGGGATGACGTACACCTTCGGCATCGGCAGGCCGGCGCGCTGCGCCAGCCGCTCGGTCACACGGTAGAGCACGTGGTCGGGCCCGACCGGCTGGGCGCGGTACATCGCGAGCACGATCTTGTCGGAGAACCAGTAGGACGCGAAGTTCATCAGGATGGCGAATCCGAACGCCATCACGAGGCCGTTCGCGCCGCCCAGCGATTCGCCGATGAGCAGGACCAGCGCGCTCATCAACCCGAGGAGGAGTGCCGTCTTCATGCCGTTCGCCATGTTTGCCAGTATCCTACAAATCCGCGGAAGCGAGAATCCGGCCGGTGTGGCCGTGTCTCGCCAAACACGGGAATCTGTCTCATAATTGGCGGATGAGGCACCAGCCAGCCGTCCTGATTCTCATCGCTCTCCTGATCGCCGCCGCCGTGCCGGCCGGCGCCCGGCAACAACCGATCGCCGCGCAGCCGGCAAGACAGGCGCAGGCCCAGGCCCCCGCGGCGCCGGAACAGGCGCCGACCGAAGAATCGCTCGGCGTGCCCTTCTATCCCGCGATGGTGTACCTGGGATCGTTCGACGCCGGCAGCGGTCAGCGCTATTACCTCTTTGGCATCAACGCGACATTTGCCGACGTCGTCTCCTGGTACAAGACGGCGCTGAAGCAGCGCGGCGAACTGGTGTTCGACGAGCCGCCCACGCAGGAGTTCGACATCGGGAAGTTCCGCGAGGAGACGATGGCCTTTCCGCCCAGCGTGACGGTGAAGGACTACACCTGGGGCGGAATGGCTGGCTATCCGAACCCGAAATCCAAGGGCGAGCCCGAGCGGTTCAAGACGGTCATCCAGATCGTGCCCATCCCGGCGGCCATCCCGCCGGGCAAGCGCGAGCCCGGGCTCGACTGAGGCGCCCCGGCCGACGCCTACCGCCGCTTCCGGGCGGCCGGCTTGCGGCGCCGCGACGCGCGCGCCGCTTCCTTCTCTGCTTCCTTGGCCATCTCGGCGACGAGCTGCAGCGAAGTCTGCGCCGAGAAAATGATGCCGACCCAGAACTCGGACGCCTCGGCCTCGCCGGCGAGCAGGGCCTGCACCTCGTCGAGGGACTCGACCGCGTCGGCCAGCCGCTCCATCGCCAGATCGTGACCCGCCTTGGTTGCCTTCTTCGCCATCGCGCGCTCCTTGTGCATGGACTGTCGGTTCGTCCTCACAGGGTACACGCAATGCGGCCGAACGGCTAGCCTTCCCCCGTCCTGGATCTTCTGCTACCTGACGGTGAAACTCACGGTCACCGTGACGACGACCGGGATCGGGTTGCCGTTCAGCAGCGTCGGCGTGAACTCCCACTGACGAACCGCATCCACGGCAGCCTGGTCGAGCGACGGACTCGATTGGAGCACGCGCACGTCTTTGACCTTTCCGTCCGACGCGACGAGTAGGTCGCAGATCACGTCACCCTGGACCCCCGCCTTCAATACTGCGGCGGGATACACGGGCCGGACATCCACGATCTTCGTTGGTGGCTCGATAGTGCCGCCGGCACGGATGGCCTCGGGAGGCCAGTCGGTCGCCGTCCCGTACTGGACCGGCGAACCCGGTATCGGTCGCACCTGTCCGGCCGCCAGGCCCGAAGCCGGCGCCGCCACGGACTGCGTCGAGTTGTCCAGCGTGTAGTTCACCGTCACCACCATCACGCGCCGCTCGAGGCCTGGCCACTCCGAGAACTTCCATTGCAGCACCGTATCCATGGCCGCCCGCACGAGCGCGTAATTGCCGCGCAGGGCTCGGGCGTCGAGCACGTCGCCCGACGGGGCGATCGACACCTCGAGGATCTGAACACCCTGGATCCTCCTGTGCTGCGCCTCCGTCGGATACACCGGCTTGACGTCGACGATCTTCTGAGGCGGCGGGATGGGGCCTCCGATCCGCACGACCGGCGCGTCGATCAGGCCAGTTGTGTTGTGCGGCGTCAGGTTGAACCCGAGGAACGTCGTCCTGGTCTCTGCGGACGCGGCGTCGAAGGTCCACTGCTTCGCGGCCTCGACGGCGGCATGCGCGACGGTGACGTCGTAGGGCGCGCCGTCGGGACCCTGCGGCCCAGCCAGCGTGACGTTCCCGCCGGCGTCCACGACGACGCCGACAATTGCGCGGCCGGTTAGTCCGGCGGCCATCGGGTCGACGCGCCGGACGACGTTCAGGGTGTTCGCGCCGATCACGCCGCCCTGTCCGCCTTGCGGTGCGGACGCTGCGGCTGCCGGCTGGCCAGGGCTACCGGCCGCGGGGATCGGACCCGCCCCGTTCATCGTGGTGCCGGCCACAGCCGGGAGAACCGATGCCGCGAGGTTCGACGTCGCGGCCCTCACGACCAACTGCGGACCGGCGGTTCGCTGGAGAGGAACCGCGGATACGGCGAGACGCCCGGTGGTGAACACGACGACCACCATGATGAGGACGGCGCACGCGAGACGGGCCTTCGACATGGAACCCTCCTTGACGAGCAGCGCCACCCGCTGTTTCAGGTGGGCGCGCTTCAGGAACAGGGACGCCGGGGTCAGGACGAGGCGCGGAACGGGCCTGGCGATTCGGAGGAGCGCCTGCAGGTACGGCTGCTTCGTCCCGAGGCGGCGGACGACTTCTCGATCCACGAGCTGTTCGCGCGCCAGTTGAATCTCGTTGATGAGCCACCAGATGGCAGGGTGGAACCAGAACACCGCCCGGGTCACCTCGTCGGCCACGTTCCAGGCCCAGTCGGCCCGGCGGACGTGCAGCAACTCGTGACACGCGATGGCCGCCTGCTCCCCTTCGGGGAACTGTTCGAAGTTCTGCGGGACGATCACGACCGGTCGGCGAATCCCGCAGGTGACCGGCCGGCTGGCGGTGGCGGACACCAGGAACTCGGCGTCGGTCCCGGCCATCTCCACCGCGCGCTCGATCGACGCGGGGCGCGGCTCGAGCGGGCGCGTCGATCGACGCAGACGTCCGAGGGTGAACAGCCCGAGACCCAACCAGCCCAGGCGAAGCGCGACGCCCGCGGCGAGCACGGCCGCCAGTGCGACTGGCGACGGCCATCGGAGCCGCACGGGGACGGCTGCGGGGCGAGGCGCTCGCAACTCGGCGGCCTGCGCCGCGCCCGCGACGGAGGTCGCCGAGGCCGCCGCCTCCATCGTCGCCGCGACGGGCACCGGGGCGGGTTCCTCGGCCCAGGGTTGGATCGCCGGCAGCAGCAGACACGCCACCAGCAACACCCGCCAGATCGCGACGCGCACGCGCGGCGACGATACCCGCAGCAGCCGCGGGAGCGGCGCGGCCACGGCCACGAGCACGGCGGCCTGGACGGCCCACGCGACGAGATTCGCCGAAGCGAGGGTGTTCATCACTCCGACTCCCGGATGAGGCGCTCGATCTCCTCGATCTCGCGGGAGGACAGCTTGCGGTCCTCGATGAGGTGCGCGAGCAGCGGCTGCGTGGACCCGCCAAAGACGCGGTCCACGAATTCGCGGACCATCGAGCGCAGGACCTGGCTCTCGGGGCGGGTGGGCCGGTAGACATCGGCGCGGTCCACGCGCGTCGCCTTCACGTAGCCCTTGCGCTCGAGCACCCGCATCATCGTCATCACCGTGGTGTAGGCGATCTTGCGCCGCTCGAGCAGCGTCTCGTAGACGTCGCGCACCGTCGCGTGGCGTTTCCGCCAGACGATTCTCATCAGATCGAGCTCCTGCGGCGTCAGCGTGGCACTCACGGGTCTCATATACTAATAAAATAGTACGTAAACAGTAGTATGTCAAGCCCCCGCGGATCCCGGGCGCGGAGCCTTGAGTCTTGAGTCCTGAGCCCTCGGCTTTGAGCCGTGATAAAGTGCCCCGCCGAGGAGGACGCCGCCATGACACCGCCGCTCATCCGCCGTTCGCTCGCCCTGCTGCTCGTCGCGCTCGCGTTGCCCGTCGCCGCGGCGGCCCAGGGCCAGACGGCCTGGATGGACATCGCGAAGGCCCCGCCCATGGGCTGGAACAGCTGGAACAAGTTCGGCTGCAACGTCAGCGAGACGCTNNCGGTTCAAGGGCGGCATGAAGGCGCTCGCCGACTACGTGCACTCGAAGGGACTGAAGTTCGGCCTCTACTCCGATGCGGGGGCGAAGACGTGCGAGGGTCGTCCCGGCAGCAGCGGATTCGAGGTCGAGGACGCGCGCCAGTACGCCGCCTGGGGCGTCGACTACCTCAAGTTCGACTGGTGCAGCAGCGACGGCGTCGATCCGAAGATCGCCTACTCGACCATGCGGGACGCGCTGAAGGCGACCGGGCGCCCGATCCTCTTCAGCATGTGCGAGTGGGGCACGAGCAAGCCGTGGACCTGGGCCCGCGGCGTGGCGCACATCTGGCGGACGACCGGGGACATCCAGGATCGCTGGACGAGCTTCACGCGGCTGCTCGACCAGCAGGTCGGCCTCGAGAAGTACGCGGGCCCCGGCGGCTGGAACGACCCCGACATGCTCGNNGGCAACGACATCCGCAGCATGACGCCGGAGATCCGCGACATCCTGATCAACAAGGACGTGATCGCGGTCGACCAGGACGCGACGCAGCAGGGGCGCCGGATCCGCAAGGACGGCGACCTCGAAGTGTGGGTCAAGAACCTGCCCGGCGACGCCCGCATCGTCGTCCTGCTCAATCGGGACCGGGCTGAGGCGCCGATGGCGGTGTCGTGGCAGGAGCTCGGCCTGCCGTTCGACGCCGCGCTGAAGGTCCGCGACCTNNGTGCCGAGCCACGACGTCGTGATGATCAAGGTGACCAGATAAACGCGTTCCGTCGAGGTACCGTATGCGTCGATTCCTGACTGTCTGCACGATCCTCTGCGCTACCGGCACGTGGTTCGTCCATGCGCAGCAGCCTGCACCGAAGGCGCCCGCGGCGAAGCCCGCCGCCGAGGTCAAGGCGGCGCCCGCGAAGACTGTTCCGTTCACGCTGTCGGTGGACAGCATCATGAGCGGCGCCAAGCTGGTGGGTAACGCGCCCACCGGCGTGCGCTTCCTTCCCGATTCGTCGAAAATCGTCTTCTCCTGGCAGAAGCCGGGCGAGGACCGCGCGAGCACCTACGTCGTAGGTCGCGACGGCACCGGCCTCA
>PMKG01000408.1 GCA_003157675.1 Acidobacteriota bacterium | reverse complement strand
TGAACCGTCCGACCGGCGCGGCAGCGGCGCAGGCTGTGCGTCTCGATCCCCCGGTGCTGGCCGACAACGGCCTCGAGTTGTGGACGGGCGGGCCGGTTGAACCCGAGCGCGGCTGCCTGCTTCTCGGCGAAGACCCGGACGACCTCGAATCGGTGCAGATTTGCCCCGGCATCTACATCTCGGGCNNCTCCTGATGGGCTACGCGGGATGGGGGCCGGGCCAGCTCGACGCGGAGCTGCGGGAGTCGGCGTGGCTGATCATGCAGATCGAGCTGGACCTGATCTTCGAGGTGCCGCCCGCCAACATGTGGGAGACCGCGATCAGGCGCCTCGGCGCCGAGCCCGGCTCGCTGCAGATGAGCCCCGGCGTGCACTGAGCGGGACGCCGCTGCACGCCTTACGTCTTACGTCCACCGGAATATCTTCAGCGCGATCGCGAAGCAGCCCAGCGCCCACGCCGCCAGGATCGCGAGNNGTGCGCCGACGAGAAGAACACGCCCGAGACGACCCACATCGGGAGCATCGAGAAATTCATCCACCCCGAGGCCGCTTCGATCGTGCGGGCGCGGCTGGCGACGAGCAGGCCGAGCCCGGCGAAGGCGAGCGCACCGGTCAGCACCACGACGATCAGCACCGTGATCGACCCGCTCATCGGCACCTTGAAGACCAGCGCGGCGAAGCCGAGCAAGCCGCCGGCCTCGACCACGAGGAACACGAGCCTCGCCAGCATCTGGGCCAGCAGGTAATCGCGCCGGGCCATCGGCGTCGCCGCCAGGCGTTTGAGCAGACGACGGTTCCGGGCCCAGACCACGCTGAAGCCGATGCTCCACATCCCGGTTCCCATGATGTTCATGCCGAGCAGGCCGGGGATGAGCCAGTCGATGTAGCGCGAACCGACGACCTCGACGCGCTGCTCGCGCGCCGTGAACCGATCGGTCCGCCCCGCCGCGCGCTGAAGCGCCCCGTCCACGGCCAGCCGCGCCATCGCGCTCTCCGGACGCGCCGCGTCGAAGCGATAGGTCGGCGGCGTGCCCGGCACCACGACGACCTGCACCTCGCCGTCGCGAAGCGCGCGATCGACCTGGTCGGCGCGCAGCACGCGTACCTGGATTCCCCGCGCCGGCGCGAGCGCCGCCCTGACGTCGGCGGCGCCGGCGACATCGACCACGCCCGCGTAGACCGGCTCCTCGCCCTTGGTACGAAAGGCGATGCCGAGCGCGAAGGCGAGCGCCAGCGGGAACACGATGACCCAGAACACCGCCTCCGGCTCGCGCACGAACTCCAGCAGCCGCGCGATGGTCAGCTCGAGGAGCGGGTGGGTCGGGTAGTCGCGTCTACTCATCGCGCAGGTTCCGTCCCGTGTGGGCCACGAAGACGTCTTCGAGCGTCGCCTGGTGGACGGCGAAGCGCGCGAGCTTCAGGCCCTGCCTCGCCAGTTCGGCGAGCAGCGCGGGCACGACGACATGCGGCTCTGTCACACGGAGCCGGATCGTGCCGCCGTCCACGCGGGCCGCCGTCACGCCGGGCAGGCCGGCGAGCGCGTCGCCGCTCACTTCGGCGTGCCCGTCGACGGCGAACTCGACGACGTGCTCGGCGCCGAGCGAGGCCACCAGCTCCCGCGGCGTGCCGAGGGCGATCACGCGGCCGCGATCCACGATCGCCACGCGATCGCACAGGGCCTGCGCCTCGTCCATGTAGTGCGTGGTCAGGAGAATCGTGCCGCCCCGGGCGCGGAACCCGTCGAGCAGCGACCAGAGCTGGCGGCGCGACTGGGGGTCGAGGCCGGTGGTCGGCTCGTCGAGGAACAGCAGGTCGGGATCGTTGACGAGCGCGCACGCGACGGCCAGCCGCTGCTTCTGGCCTCCGGAGAGCTTGCCGACCCAGCTCCGGCGCTTCGACTCGAGCTCGACCATCTCGAGCACCCGCCCGACCGACGGGCCCTTCCGGTAAAACGACCGGAACAGCCGCACGATCTCCTCGACGGCGAGCTTCTCGTTGAGCTGCGTCTCCTGCAGCTGGATGCCGAGCCGCTGCCTGAGCGCCCCGTCGTCGGTGCCCCAGCGAAGGCCGAGGACTTCGACCTCGCCCTCGTCGGGCTGCAGCAGTCCCTCGAGGATCTCGACCGTCGTCGTCTTGCCGGCCCCGTTCGGGCCGAGCAGGCCGAAGCACTCGCCGACGCGTACCTCGAGGTCGAGAAGGTCGACGGCCACCACGCTGCCGTACCGCTTCCGGAGTCCCCGGCACACGAGAGCCGGCGCGGCCGGCGCCAATGCCGTCACAGGTCGATCCCCGGCATAGCTGCGAGCCCTCCGCCCGTTCTGCTAGACTGAACCGCGATGTCCACGCCGACTGTCATCCTGATCGCCGCCCCGGACTTCGTCCCCGCCCTGCGCGAGCGCCTGTCGGACGCCGTGGAGGTCGTGACCTTCGGCGACTCCGAGCCGCTCCGCGCGCTGCGGTCGATCCTCTCGCTCCGACCGGACGTCGTCGCTCTCGAACGCGTGTTCGCCGCCAGCCCGCGTGGCGCGGCGCTCATCGCCCGGATCAAGTCGGACCCCGCGTTGAGCACCACCGAGGTCAGAGTGCTCTCGCACGACTCGAGCTACCAGCGCGTGTCGCCGCGCCGCCACGCCGGCGCCGCCAGGGCGCACGCCGTCCGGCCCGCGCGCCGGCTGGACCCCGGCACCCGTCGCGCGCCCCGCTTTCAGGTGAAGGACTCGACCCGTGCGGCCGTCGATGGCGCTGACGCCCAGATCGTCGATCTGTCCACCGTCGGGGCCCAGCTGGTCGTCCCGGGCAGCCTCGGACCCAGGCGCGTGGTGACCGTCACCCTGGGTTCCGAGCGCAAGGCCCTGGACGCGCCCGGGACCATCGTCTGGGCTCGCGTGGAACTCTCACGAAAAGGGCCGGCGTCGCGCATCGGCGTCGACTTCACCGACCCGGATCAGCCGGCCCTCGACGCGTTCATCCAGGCCCACCGTCGCCGCTGAGGCGCGTTCGACGGTCTGAGGCTCGCCTCGCTAGCCCTTCCGGCCAAACCAGGACGCCGCCAGCGAATCGTCGGGGAAGATCGTCTCGTCACGATCCGACCCGGTCGAGATGATGCCCATCGGCACGCCGGTCAGATCCTCCAGGCGCGCGATGTACGCGCGGGCCTCGGCCGGCAGGTCGTCGCGCTTCCGCATCCCGTGCGTCGGCTTCGACCAGCCTGGCAGCCGCTCGTAGACCGGCCGGCACGCGGCCAGCTGCCGCAGGTCGCCAGGGAACTCGGTCAGCGTGCGGTCGCCGCACTGATACGCGGTGCACACGTCGATGTGCTTCAGCCCGTCGAGCACGTCCATCTTGGTCAGCGCGATCGCGTCGAGGCCGTTGACGCGCGCCGCGTAGCGGACGGCGACGGCGTCGAACCAGCCGCACCGGCGGGGTCTGCCGGTCGAGGCGCCGTATTCCTGGCCTCCTTCGCGCAGCCGGTCGGCCATCGGGCCGGAAAGCTCGGTCGGCAGCGGACCGCCGCCCACTCTGGTGGTGTATGCCTTGGCCACGCCGAGCACGCCGCCGATCGCTCTGGGACCGATCCCGAGGCCCGTGCAGACGCCGCCCGCCGTCGAGTTCGACGAGGTGACGAACGGATAGGTCCCGTGGTCGATGTCGAGGAACGTCCCCTGCGCGCCCTCGAACAGGATGTTCTTCCCCTCGGCCTGCGCCTGCGCGAGGAAGAGCGACACGTCCTTCACCCAGGGCCGCATCCGCTCGCCGTAGGTCACCAGGTGCTCGAACAGCGGCTGCCACTCGAGCGCCGAGTCGCCGACCAGGCGGTTGCGCGCCATCACGTTCTCGCGGACCTGCTCGGCGAGCCCGGACGGGTCAGCGAGGTCGCACACGCGGATGCCCCGGCGGCCGATCTTGTCCTCGTAGGCCGGGCCGATGCCGCGCGACGTCGTGCCGATCTTCCGGTCGCCGCGCCGCGCCTCGCTCAGCAGGTCGAGGTCGCGGTGGTACGGGAGGATGAGGTGCGCCTTCTCCGAGATCGCCAGCCGGTCGCCGACCTCGATGCCGTACTGTGCCAGCGCTTCGATCTCGAGGAAGAGCGCCTCGGGATCGACGACGACGCCGTTGCNNAGCACCGTGTGCCCCGCGTTATGCCCGCCCTGGTAGCGGGCGACGATCGAGAAGTTCGGGGTGAGCAGGTCGACGATCTTGCCCTTGCCCTCGTCACCCCACTGGGCGCCGATTACGGCCACGTTCATATCAGTTCGCATCCTCCGCACCGACCGCAGACGGGGCGCTCGAGGCTCCATCGGCCAAACCTAACGATCGTAACACAGCAAAGCTCCGTTCCGGCCCGCGGCCTGCGGCTCGTGGCTTGCGGCCGTGATGGGCATCACGCGAGACGGCGCCGCCAGTCGCAAGCCGTCAGCCGCCATCCGGTGGCTGTTGCGCCACTCCCAATTTCGGTACAATGGTGCGCCCGGCGATTCGTTCGCGCGTTGGCGCTCAGGCCGACCGGTGCGATCGGGTGATCGACCGCCATGCCCATTCAGGCGGCGGGCGTGGCAGCGGAAGGGACCGGAAGAGCGATGCGCGAGTGGGGGCCTGGCAGACGGCCAGACGGGAGCACCGGGCGGTGACCACCATGGTTCGGCCGACGGTCGATCAGCGGATCAGGGCCATGCTGACCGAGGATGCGGGCCGCATCCCGGTGGTCGTGGGGCTTTGCGGCGCGGGCCGCACCAGTCTGCTGCACCGGCTGCACGCCGACTTCGGGCCGTCCGAGAGCCAGTACGTCAACGTCGAGCGCACGGCGACCACGCCCGAACGGTTCCTTGCCGCGCTGACCGGCTCGTCTCCGTTCCTCGACACGCGCCCGGCACCGGTGGCGCTCCGACCGCGCGAGGCGTTCGACGCGGTTCTGGCCTTTCTGGCCGGCGCACGCGGGGCCGAGCACGGGCCTGTCACGTTCCTGCTCGACGAGACGCTCGAGTTCCGCACCTTCGAGAGCTTTCCCGGCCTGCGCCGCGCGCTGCCCGAGCTGCTGGCCGTCATCGCCTCGTCGCCCAACCGGTTCGTCCTCACCTCCCGCTACGCCGCGCGGACGGCCCGGGCCCTGTCGAGCGCGTCGCCGAAGTTCGTCGTCATGCCGATGCCGGCGCTGGCCGATGAGGAGCTGAAGCGGATGGTCGCCGCCGCCCTGCCCGCCAGCCGCGCGGGCGCCGCCGACGCCGACACCGTGGAGAGCGACGCGACGATCGGCCTGCTCGCCAGCCTGTCGGGCGGCAGGCCCGCCTACGCGCGCGCGATCGTCGACGCCATGGCGGCCCGCTCGGGCGTGGAGTCGACCGCCGATCCGGTCTCGGCGCTCGCCGCCGAGATGGAGGCCAACGCGGCGCTGTGCCTGATGTGCGCGTTCTCGTACGAGCTGCGCCTCCACCGCGCGCGGGGCTACGGCGCGCTGAAAGCGATCCTCGAGATCCTGGCCGAAGAGGAGCCCCTCACGCTGACGGAGATCGCCCTGCGCCTCGGCCGGACGCCGGGCTCGACGAAGGACTATCTCTCGTGGCTCGAGGACGTGGACCTGGTGGCGGTCGATCAGAAGCGGTACCGCTTCCGCGACCCGCTGATGCGGATGTGGACGAGGCTGCACTGCCGTTCGACGCCGCCCACGCGCGAGACGATCGGCCGCGAGGTGCAGCGCTACGTCGGCGTCTGCGCCGCGCCGCCCTCTCCCCCCGCGCGCGGCTGACCTACTCCGCCGACAGCCTGTCGACGGCCTTGTGAGCCGCCTCCTGCTCGGCGGCCTTCTTGCTGGGCCCGCGCGCCGAGCCCATCAGCTCGCCGCGCACGCGAACTTCTACGTGGAAGACCTTGCGGTGGTCGGGCCCGCTCTCGGCGGCGACCGAGTACTCGGGCAGCGGGTATTCGCGCGCCTGGACCAGCTCCTGCAGCGCCGACTTGTAATCGCGGGCCCAGAACTCCGGGCTCCGCACGTCTTCGAAATCGGCCGCGAACTCGCGCGCGATGAAGGCGTGCGCGGCCTCCATGCCGCCGTCGAGGTAGAGCGCGGCGATCACCGCCTCGCAACAGTCGGCGAGCAGCGCGTGCTTGGCGCGACCGCCCGTCTTCTCCTCGCCCCGTCCGAGCGCGAGGAACTCGCCAAGGCCGATCCGCCGGCCGAGCCGCGCGAGCGTGTCGGTCGAGACGAGCGACGCCTTGATCTTCGATTTCTGCCCCTCGTCGAACTGCGGGAACTCCCTGAAGAGCAGGTCGGCCATCACGAAGCCGAGGACGGCATCGCCGAGGAACTCGAGCGACTCGTTGTCGGCCACGCCGCCGCTGACGTCCTCGTTGGCGCGCGACCGGTGCGTGAGCGCGCGGTCGAGCACTGCCGGCTCGCGGAAGCGATAGTCCAGCCTGGCCTCGAGGGCCGACAGGTCGCGGGTGTCGTCAACGAACCGCACGACCTCGGACGCCTGCTGCCGCGCCCGCTGCTCGCGGATGATCGACCGGGCCGCGTCAGCTTCAGAGGAGGTCACCGCGATGCGGACCTCACCCAGTCCGTCGATGCTCAGCGGGAACAGGGCGTGCGTCAGGTCGGACGAGGCCGCGGCGTAGATGCCGTGCGATTCGAGCAGCCCTCGGACGATCGTCGCCTCGATGTCCGAGTGCGTCCGGAACACCACCGTCATGCCCGGTCCCTCGTCGCGCCGGCGATCAGGACCGCTCATCGTCGAACCCCGTCCTGACGGCTCCCGGCACGAAGTCGTCGACCTTCAGCAGGATCATGGTCATGTCGTCGTGCTGCGGCGCGCCCGCGACGAACGCGTCGATCTCCCGGAGGATCCGCTCCCTCAGCTCCTCGGCCGGCAGGTGGCCGTGCTCCTGGACCAGGTTCGCGAGCCGATCTTCGCCGAACAGGTCCGAGTCGGCGTTCATCGCCTCGGTGATCCCGTCGGTGAACCACAGCAGCAGATCGCCGCGTCGGAGCGGCAGCTCCGCATCGGCGAGCAGCCGGGCGAACAGCTCTCCTCCGTCGATCCTCAAGCCTAGCACCAGACCGTCGGGCGCGAGCACGTCCACCACGCAGTCGCCCGCATCCGTCTCGTGACGGTGGATGAGCGGCGTGTGCCCGGCCCGCGCGTAGTACATCCGTCGCGCCGCCAGGTCGATGACCGCGTAGGTCATCGTGATGAAGCTCCGGCTGTCCAGGTTGTGCGAGATGATCTCGTTGGCGACCAGGAACAGCTCGCGGGGCATCGCGTACGTACGGCTGAGCGACAGCATCAGGCCCTTGAGTTCGGCCATGTAGAGCGCGGCCGAGGTGCCCTTCCCCGACACGTCCGCGATGAGGACGCCGAGCCGGTCGTCGCCCAGCTGGAAGAAATCGTAGTAGTCCCCGCCCACCTCGCGCGCGGGAACGCAGAGCGCCGTGATCGACAGCCCGGGGATCACCAGGCGCCCGCGCGGGAGCAGCGACATCTGGATCGACCGGGCAATCCGCAGCTCCTCTTCCAGGCGCTTCTTCTCGTCGGCCTGGCGGAGCAGATCCTCGATGCTCCCCGTCATCTGGTTGAACGATTCGGCCAGCTCGCCAAGCTGATCCCGCGTCGCCACCTGGATCCGGTGGCTGAAGTCGCCGTCGCGCACCCGCTCGGTTCCGGCGAACAACTCGTGCACCGACCCGGTGATCGACCGCGCCAGCGTCAGCCCCATCACGAGGGCCGCGGCCTCGATGAGGAGGAACAGCACGGCCAGAAAGAACAGGACCAGGAGCAGCATCGAGCCGAAGTTGTAGGGCCCGACCGGCGCGGTCGACAGGCGCGCGTAGATGTCCCAGAAATTGACGCCGATCGTGGCCGTCGTCTGGACGGACTGGCCGCTGTCCCAGTCGATTCCCTGGAGCATGGCCACCCAGGAGAAGCGGCTCTTGCCGCCGGCCGCGTCGGGCGCTGGCCGGTTCAGCAGCTCCTCGATCACGCGCCGCGGCCGGTTGAGCCGGGCGCGGAGCCCCTGGGTCAAGGCCATGCTGACCGCGCCCACCTTCACGCTGGTCTCGTCGCGCAGGTGGTCGTCGAGGCTGTCGTTCTTCGGGATGTCGACAATCACCGCGAAGGCCGGTCGCGGCGCGTCGGGCAGGCCGACGCCCCGCACGACGGCCATGGCCGGGGCCGAGCTCGCCGTGTCGGTGCCACCGCCGGGGACGGCCACCGGTTCCACGACGATGCCGCCGAAGCCGGCGCAACTGACCCACGACGGGAGGCTGGTGGGCGGATCGACGTGCTCCCATGGGCCGTCGGCGAGCGCCGTCAAGCCCGCGTCCTGCCGCCTGGCCTTGACCGGCGACGCCCCCGTCGCCGGCGGGACCGCGGCCCGTCCACCCGGGACGTCGGTGGCGGCTTGCGCCGCCGGCCCGCCCACGCACGGTTCCGGACCCGAGGTTGGCACGAGCGCCATGGACGCGCCGGAATACCTCGCCGCGAGCGCGGCCTCGCGCCGGCTCAGGATCGCGGCCGCGCCTTCGACACCCGCGTCTCTTTGGATCTCCAGCGCGGTGACCCGCGCCACGTACACCGCGTCGCTCTCGACGTTGCCGAACCCGTTGACCACCAGGTACGACGCCACGTTGAAGAACAGCCCGAGGCCGGAGACGGCGAAGAAGGAGATGACGAGAAGGACGGGGACGACGCCGATGAACATGTAGGATACGATCAGCTTGTCGCGCACGCGCCAGAGCACGCGGCGGCGGGCGCGCGGGACGAGCTTGATCGCGAGGCAGGCGACGCCGACAATGAGCGCCAGGCTGGCGGCGGAATCGGCGACGGCCATGATCGCCGGTTCGGTGCCGACGCCGAGCCGAATCAGGACGCACAACGCTTTCAGCGCCACGCCAACGAGGAGCGTGCGGCCGCCGAAGCCGCGGCAGAGGGCGTCGGCCCCGCGCCGGAACCATCCCCGGGATTCCGGAGCCGGTGACGTCGCGGGCGAGCTCGATTCGGTCGAGGTCATGCGGACTGCAAAATCATACAGGAATCGACGGCCGGGACACAGCGCGCCCCCGGCCGGTCACACGCCGACGCAGTCGGCGAGCCAGGCCAGGTACGGCTCGGCGCCGCCGGTGACGGGAACGACCAGCGCCTCCGGCACTTCGTAGGGATGCAGCTGCCGGAGTCGCGCCAGCAGGGCGTCGACGCGCGCCCGCGTCGTTTTGATCAGCAACTGCCGCTCCTGCGATCGCTCCACGGTGTTCTTCCAGAGGTACACCGACTCCATCGGCGGGAGTATGTTCACGCAGGCGGCCAGCCGCTCTTCGACGAGCGTGGCCGCGGCCGGCCCGGGGTCCTCTTCCGCCGGCCAGGTCGAGATGACGATGACGGCTTCGGCGTGCGGCATGGATGCGCTCCTCGAGGCCTCGATGGCGGCCGCCGCAATTTTCCTGTTGAGCCGAGGCGGAAATGCGGTAAAAAGATCGTGCACTCGTGTGGCCGCCGGGGCCTACGGGAGACATTATCGGACATGGGCAGCAAAGTGCGTGACGAGAAAACGACGGCCGGGCGCGGCGGGACTCCCGCCGTGTCGTCACGCCGCCGGTCCATCGCCACCTACGTGCTCCTGTTCGTGGCGTTGGCGCTCGTGCTCGACGGGATTGCCGGCGAACGCGGCTGGTTCGCCAACCGGCGGGACCGCGACCAGATCGAGCAGGCGGAGGCCGCGTTCGCCGCCAAGCGCCAGGAGAACGCCGAACTCCTCGACCTGGCGCACCGGCTGCAGAACCAGGACCCGGCGACGATCGAGGAGCTGGCCCGCCGCGAGTTCGGGTACATCCGCCCCGGTGAGACCGTCTTCATCATCCGCGACGCGCCCGGGCCCACGAAAAAGTAGGCCGTCGCCAGTCCCCTGCCAAGATGCGATGCGGCGCCCGCCGGGCGTGGAATGATTCCGTGTCAATATTGACGGATGCGCTCGTTGAGTGATACCTTTCTGACGCGGGGTGGAGCAGTCCGGTAGCTCGNNAGCGGCGCTTTCCATGTACACCCTGCTCTCCGCTCGGCATGGAAAAGCGGCGTACGGTTGCGGGAGCCAGGATTTGAACATCCGATTGGCCGCAACGCTCCCCCACTACCTTTCCCCGGGGTCGCGTTGCTTGGCCTGGCCCCGCAACTGATCGACGCGCCATTGAGGTTTCTTCGGCCGCCTCTCCAGCCTAGAATACCGGCGGGCGAAGCACGCCCGTCTTCCCGCGGGAGCTTGCTAGCCTTCGCGGCCCAACCGGGAGGCGATCGCATGCGGCGCAGATTCTCGGTGCCGGTCTTGCTCATCTCGCTGCTGTTCGTAATCGGCGATCTGCAGGCGATGACCGCCGGCCAGCAATCCTCCCTCGACCAAGTCCTCGAGCGCGCGTCCGCGTGGCTCGCCGATGCGCAAAAGCAGTGGGGCGTCATGCTCTGTGATGAGCGTTACGTACAGGAGGTGTGGGGGCCCCGGAAAGTCGACGCAGGCCCCGTCGAGACAGCGAGGCTTGCACGCCGCCTTCTGATCTCCGAGTTCTTGTTCGTCTGGGTACCTGACGCCGACAGATGGACGGGGTTTCGAGACGTCGCCCAGGTCGACGGCCGGCCGGTCCGGGACAGAGCAGATCGGATCCAGTCGCTCCTGATGAACAAGTCAGAACTGTCACTGGCCGGTCTCCGGGCACTGGCTGACGAGAGCGCTCGATTCAATATCGGGCCGGCGGACAGAAATCTCAACGAACCGAGCAAGGCTCTCCTCGTCCTGGTGCCGCGATACGTGCCCCGCTTCCGATTTCGCAAGCTGGGCGAGGATCACATCGGCGAGGTCGGCGTCTGGCATATCGGATACACGGAGGTCAGGCGGCCGACGTTGATCCAGAAGCTGAAACAGGACGCCCCGATATGGGGAGAGCTGTGGGTCGAGCCTCAACATGGCTGTGTCATGCGGACGCGCTTGAGGGTCGAGGATCCAACCACGGGAGCGGAAGCCCGCATCCTCGTCGAGTATGCCCGTGTCAAGGAGCCGGATGTCTGGATGCCACTGAAGATGACGGAGAGTTACGAAGCAGGGTCGAGCAGTGTGAAGGGTGTCGCCGAGTACTCCAACTTCCGTCGGTTCGAAACGTCAGGGCGAGTGGTGAAGTGACCACAGATCAGCATATGCTATCATATGTAATATGCGTCGTACGACGATCTTTCTCGACGAACAGCTCGAGCGCGAACTGAAGGCGCTGGCGAAGCGCAGCGAGCGCCCGATGGCGGCCCTCGTGCGCGAGGCTCTGGCAGACTTCGTTGTCGGTGCGCGGGAAACGCCATCGAGCGGGCTGGGCTTCGTCGCTGCCGGTCGAAGTGGGCGCCCCGACACGGCGGAACGGCACGAGGAACTGCTCTGGAAGTCCCCTGCCAGAGGACGGAAGCGCTGATGGCCATCCTCGTGGACACCGGCGTCCTGTATGCGCTCGCCGACGCCGACGACAGGTGGCACGAGCGGGCACGGAGTTGGCTGGACGACGTCCGCGACCTGCTGCTCGTGCCTGTCACCATTCTGCCGGAAGTCGCCTATCTTCTGCAGACCCGGCTGGGTCCGGCTGTCGAGCGCCGGTTCGTGCGAAGCCTCGCCACCGGCGAGCTCGACGTGGAGCCGCTCAAGCCGGTCGACATCAAGCGCGCGTTCGAGTTGATGGGAGGCTACCCCGACCTGGGATTCGTCGATCTGTCGATGGTCGCCATGGCAGAACGGCTGAAGGTGACGACACTCGCCACGACCGATCGACGCCACCTGTCCCGCGTCACGCCCAAGCACGTCGCCAGCTTCACGCTGGTTCCCTAGACCCGGTTCTCGCCTCAGTCCTCGAACCCGCCGCGGGCCCCCTGGAAGCCGTGCGCGGCCTGCTTCAGCACCCACTTGATTGCGCGACTCGGCTTATAGCAGTACGCGAGGTTGTGGTTGAGCGTCGAGAAGCAGTGCTGCTGGCACGTCACCTTCATCCCGTCCAGCTCTCTCACGTCGAAGCGCGGGGCTCTCACGACACCCCAGTTCTCGGTCGCCGAGTACATCGGGAAGCAGGGCGCGAGGGTGCCATCCGTCCGGATCACGATCGAATTCTGGCCCGCGAGGCAGTCCCACGGCTCGACCTGGTCGCGCATGAACGCCTTCATCTCCGCCAGACGGTGGACCGAGTTCACCATCTTGTAGCCCGCCCGATACCGCTCGATGAGCCAGTCGATCGTCGCGTCGACGTCGGGCCAGTCCTCCTTCCTGATATGGGTGCGGTTGATCGTCGCGTGCCGGAAGTGTTCCTGCTCGAGGTACGGCGCCTCGTTGATGTGATAGTCGGTCGCGATGCCGCAGTCGTGCGCGATCTCGGTGAGCCGCCGCACGTCGTCGAGGTTGACGCGCGTGATGTTGATGTTGAAGAAGACCGAGAAGTCGTAGACGTACTGCTTCTTGATCAGATAGTCGAAAGAGGGCCGGATCGGCGCGAGCGCCTTGGGCAGCCCCTCCTGCTCCTCCACGACGTCCACCGCGAGGTTGACCGTCGCCACCCCCGCATCCCCCAGGCGATCGATCACGTCGGGCCGCATGAGGCGGCCGTTGGTCGGGACGTAGACCCAGAACCCCTTCTTCGCGGCGTAGTACACCACCTTGTGCACGAACGCCGGCCGCAGCAGCACTTCCCCGCCCATCAGCGCCAGCACGCGGCAGCCGTTGTCTTCGAGCCAGTCGATCGCCCGGCGGGCCGTGTCTTCCGTCATGCCCTGTACCTGGTTGTCGAACGAGTAGCAGTAGTGACAGTCGAGGTTGCACTTCCACTCGGTGAACAGGTAGGCGACGATCGGATGGAAGGGCCCGGGCAGCACCTGCGCCTTCACCCACGGATACAGCCACCCGCGCAGGGCCCCGGCAATGTACGACGCCGACGCCCGCGTGCGGTACGCGTGCCCCGGCTGCGGCAGGTACTTCGCCGGCGGCTCCACGTCCCCGACCTTGTCGGGATACTGCGGAAACACCGGATCGGGAAGCCTCAGCGGCATGCCGGCCAACGTGAGTTGTGCGCGGGGGGTGGCGGTCTGAAGACGCTCTCGCAATGCGTCGCTGATGTGGTTTGGCTCGGACTCAGAGTCGGACGACGCGGCGAGGTAGGGTGCGACGGGCATGGCGTCCCCTCCAGTCGGTTCTGACAGCCGGCAGAGGTGTGGCAGCGTGAACCACGGCCATATCCAGGCACGGGCGCTCGACGCCCGCGCGGATGGCCGCCACAGGCTCGTCAGGTGATTGTAGCACCGGGTTCAGCTGGAACTTCGGGGGAAGGATTCGGCGCGCAACCGCCAGGCTGAGCCGCCTTCAGGCCAGGACGCCGAGCCGCCGGAGTCGCAGGATCGGCTGGCCGGCGGCGCGGGACTCTTCGAGGTCGACGTCGAACTCGGCGACCCAGTCGTTCTCCACCTCCGGGTCGACGAGCATCTGCTTCACCCGCCAGCTCCGGCCGTCGGACGTCGGTTCCACGTGGGTGTGCCGCACGTTCCTCGCTTCCGGGTCGAGGCGCAGGCGCTGGTGTTCGGCACGGAAGCCTTCGAACGTCTGTTTGAGCCGGTCGGCCGTCCAGGCCTCCCCTTCCTCGTCTTGCAGAGCATCGAGGGCAGCCAGCGCGGATGACGCCTCACCGGTCGACCACGCCCGCAGGAAGGTGAAGACGCGTGCGCGGATGGCCGCCGTAAAGGTCTTCGCGTCGCGTGTGACGTCCGCTTCCAGCGCCTCGGCGCCTGGCGGCCGCAGTTCGGCCCCCCTGGACGCCGCCCGCGCAAACGGCTGGTAACCCGGGTCGCGCATCCGCTCCCACTCGTCGGCCAGGCTCGAGTCCACCTGGCGCAGCAGCGTGCGCAGGTACCACTCCATCTCGAAGATGTCGTCGGTCTTCGCCCCGTCGGGGACCGTCTGGCTGAGCACCTTGTAGACGCTGTTCAGGTGCCGGAGCAGGAGCCCCTCGACGCGCTCGAGGTCGTACTCGAGGATGTACTCCGCGAACGACAGGTAGCTCTCGAACATCTCCCGCGCGATCGACTTCGGCCGGATGTTCTCCTCGCCCACCCANNCGCCGGTCGTACTCGACGCCGTCGGCCTTCATCTGCGCCACCGCCCGGTCCTTGATCCGGTCGAGCTGGCGCCGGAGGATCACCTCCGGGTTCTCGAGGATCGACTCGACGAGCGTGAGCAGGTCGAGGCCGTATCCGGGCGACTCCCGGTCGAGCAGCGGGATCGTCTCGAGCAGATACAGCGACAGCGCC
>PMKG01000448.1 GCA_003157675.1 Acidobacteriota bacterium | reverse complement strand
GCGTCCTGCGGCGTGTCGCCGTCGTAGGTGAACACGCCGAGTTCGAGGCCGGCCGATTCGTTGATCACCTGCGCCAGGCGGTCGAGCTCGGCGAGCTGATCCTGGGCGAGCGCCTTGGTCGGGAACAGGTAGAGCGCCCGTGTCGACGGGTCGCTCAGGATCGAGTTGAGAACCGGGATGTTGTAGCAGAGCGTCTTGCCCGACGCGGTCGGCGTCGTCACGACGACGCTCTGGCCGGCCAGGACGTGCGCGACGGCCTCGGCCTGGTGAATGTAGAGATCGGTGATGCCGCGGCTCGAGAGGGCCGCGATGAGGCGCGGGTCGACGCCCTCGGGAATCGGTGCCAGCCGGGCCTCGGCCGCCGGCATCCGGCGGACCGCGGTGACGACCTCGTCGGGCGAATCCACGCGGTCCCGGGTCCACGACGGGACCAGTTGATGGATGGCCGCCTGCAGGGCCTGCTCGCGGGTGGCGGCGCCCCTGGCGCGCAGCGCGAGCCGATCGTTCTCCTGTTGCCGTTCGCCTTCGTCGCCGCGCGTTGGTCTCGCCATGGAAGGGCATCGTACCAGCGGGTCGGCAGGTGATCAAGAGGCGAAAGGCGAATAGATGGGAAAAGCCGGCTACGGCACGAGCACCGTCGCCGCCTTCCCAGCCCTGGCGGCGAACTCCGCCACGATCGCTTCCGCCGCCGCGCGGCCGCGCCCCGGCCTAGCCAGCATGACCACCGAGCCGCCGAACCCGCCGCCGGTCAGGCGGGCGCCGTAGACGTCCGGCGTCGCGCGCGCGAGCTCCACGAGCAGGTCGATCTCTGGGATCGACACCTCGTAGTCGTCGCGCATCGACTCGTGCGAGGCGTAGAACAGCCCGCCGAGCGACGCGACGTTCCCCGCGCGGAGGGCCTCCACCGCGGCGAGCACCCTGTCGTCCTCGGTGACCACGTGGCGCGCGCGGCGGCCGAGCGGTTCGGGCAGGCGCATCACCCGGGGCAGGTCCCCCGCATCGAGGTCCCGCAGGGCAGCCACGCCGAGCAGCCCGGCGGCCTGCTCGCACTCGGCCCGGCGCATGCGGTAATCACCCTTCGCGTGGCTGTGCGCGACGCCCGAGTTGATCACGACCAGTTCGGCCGAGGCGGGCATCGGCACGACGCTCCACTCGAGCGACCGCGTGTCGAGGAACAGCGCCTCCCCGTTCCCGGCCAGCGTGCACGCCATCTGGTCCATCACGCCCACCGGCGCCCCGACGAACTCGTTCTCGGCCTGCTGCCCCAGCCTCGCCATCTGCACGTCGCCGATGGGGAGCGAGAACGCCTCGCGAAACGCCCGGAGCAGCGCGATCTCGAGCGCCGCGCTCGACGACAGGCCGCCGCCGAGCGGCACGGTCGACGTGATCAGGATGTCGGCGCCACCCACGGCGAACCCGGCCTTCGAGAGCACCCACGTGACGCCCTGCAGGTAATCGGTCCACCGGCCGCGGCGCGACTCGGTGCCGACCACGTAGTCGAAGGGCGTGGGCTGGCCCACGTCGATGCTGAGCGCCCGGATCGCTCCGCCCGGCCGAGGCAGCAGCTCCACCGTCGTGCGCTGCGGGATGGTCGTGGGGAGCACGTAGCCACCGTTGTAGTCGGTGTGCTCGCCGATCAGGTTGACCCGGCCCGGCGCCGACGCGCGGACCGAGGGCGGCGCCCCGTAGAGCTCGTAAAAGGTCATGAGAGCGACACCTCGATGGCCTGGAGCTCGCGCGCCTTCTCCTCGGGCAGCGTGTCGGCCGTGAACACGCCGGCGCCCATTTCGCTCCCGGCGAGATACTTGAGCCGCCCGGGCATCCGGTACGCCGGGTAGAACTCCGCATGGAAGTGGGCCTCGGGATGCCGGAGGCCATCGGTCGGGGCCTGGTGGAACGACATGATGTAAGGGAACGGCCTCGACCACAGCCCGTCGTACTTGAGCAGCACCGTCTTGAGCGCGCGGGCGAAATCGGCGCGCTCGGCTTCCGAGAACGCCGCGACGGAGGGAGCCGCGCGCCGCGTGGCGATCCACACTTCGTAGGAGTAGCGGGCGAACACGGGGACGAACGCGACGACATGCTCGCCGCGGTAGAGCACGCGCCGGCCGTCCGCAAGCTCGCTCTCGACGATCTCCTCGAGGAGGCCGCGGCCGTGCGCGGCCAGGAACTCGGCCTGCTGCTGCAGCTCCCGCGCCGGGATCGGCGGCACGAAGGGATACGCATAGATCTGGCTGTGCGGATGGCCGAGCGTCACGCCGACCTCGACGCCTCGGTTCTCGAACTCGAACACGTAGTCGACCTCGTCGCGGGCGCCCAGGTCGAGGTACCGATCCGCCCACACCTCCGCGATGAGCTCCAGTCGCGCGAGCGGCAGCGCGCCGAGCGAAGAGGTCGGATCCTGCGTGAACACGACCACCTCGCACGCGCCGCGCCCCGGCCGGGTCGGCACCTCGATCGCCGGGGCGTCGTCCGCGTCGCGGAAGAGCGTTGGAAAGCGGTTGTCGAACACGGCGACCTCCCAGGCCCCGGCCGGGAGTTCGGTCGGATTCTGCGGGTCGGCCGTCACCGCCAGCGGGTTGTACTCGGCCGGAGGCAGGAACGTCCGATTCTGCCGGTGACTGGCATACGCGATCCACTCGCCGCGCAGCGGATGCCATCGCAGGTGGCTCGTCGGCGCGAGGCGCTCGCTCGATGGGCTCGGCGCCGTCGCCTCACCCGTCCATGGCTGGCGCGCGTAGAGGATCAGTTGACGCCCGTCGGACTTCTGCAGAACGCGTTTGTCCATGGTGCAGGTTCAGAACAGCGATCGCGACTGGCACCCATCCACCGTCACGCTCGCGCCGCTGATCCAGCTGGCGCGGGGCGAGGCGAGGTACGCCACCACGTCGCCGACCTCTTCGGCCCGGCCGAACCGGCCGAACGGCAGCTCGCGCCGCACGAACTCGGCCATTCCCTCGGGGTCGGCCTGCTGGCGCTTCCACCACGACCCGCCCGGGAACGAGATCGATCCTGGCGCCACGCTGTTGACGCGGATGTTGTCGCGGGCGAGCTGCTGCGCCATCGACTTGGCGAGACTGATCTCGGCCGCCTTCACGGCGTTGTACGTCATCCGGCCGCCAGACTCGCGTCCGTAGATCGACGCGATCATCACGATCGCGCCGCCGCCGCGCGCGCGCATCGACGGAACGGCGATCCGGCTGGCGCGAATCGCCGGGGCGAGCGTCGAGTCGAACGCTTCCTGCCATTCGGCGTCGGTCGTGTCGGTGATGCCGGCGCCGCGGGCGAGGCCGAGACTGTTGACCAGGATGTCGATGCCGCCGAACCGATCGAACAGGCGAGCGAACACGTCGTCGACGCCGCGCCCGGTCGCCAGATCCGCGGCCACCGCCAGCACGGCGTCCGGCCCCGAGGCCACGGCGGCCAGTTCCGCGGCCGCCTGCTGAAGCGTCTCTTCGCCGCGGGCGCAGAGGCACACGCGGCACCCCTCGGCGGCGAGCGCACGGGCGCTGGCGAGACCGAGCCCGCGGCTCGATCCGGTGACGAGGGCGATCTTGTCGGTGAGTTGCAAGTCCATATTCGATCAGGCTCGCGGCGCGCGACCTGCGACTGGCGGCGTCAGAACCTCGCCGCCAGGAACCGCCCGAGGATCGCGTTGAACTCGTGCGGCTGTTCGAGGCCGGCGAGGTGCCCGGCGCCGCAGATCACTGCGAGCTCGGCGGTCGGGATCTTCTCGTGCATGGACCGCGCGGTCTCGATCCCCGCGATCGGGTCCTCGTCGCCGACGATCACGAGCGTCGGGCAGCCGATGCCGGAGAGAAGCGGCGTGCAGTCCGGACGCGATCGCAGCCGCTCGATGGCGCGCCTGACGCCTTCCGCCGGCTGCTCGAGCACTAGGTGCCGCACCCGCTCCACCACCTCCGGCCTCGACGCTCTCGTCGTCTTGCCGAGCAGTCCCGGCTGCATCCGCTCCCAGACCGCGGCGACGCCGCCGCTCGCGAGGATCTCCAGCATGCCCGCGCGGTCCGCGCGGGCCGACGCGCTGTCTGCCTCCGCCTTGGTGTCGGCGAGCACCAGCCCCTTCACGCGCCCGGCGGCCAGGCGGAGCATGGCGAACGCGGCATACCCGCCCATCGAGTTGCCGCCGACGACCACCCGATGAAGCTCGAGATGGTCGAGCAAGGCGATGACGTCGCGCGCGTAATCGTCGATCGACACCGGGTCCGACGGCCCGTCCGGCGACGAGGCCCCGAACCCGCGCAGGTCCGGTGCCACCACGCGCCATCCGGCCGGCACCGCGGCGAACTGCGGCCGCCACATGTCCGCTGCGAGTGGAAAGGCGTGCAGAAGGACGAGCGCGTGGTGCGAGGGCCCCGCACCCTCGACGTCGAGGAAGCTGATGGTGCGTCCGGCGTGATGAAACTGGGAGTGCATCGTATGATGATGATAGCGGAAGATGGGACGCCCGGTATGAAGGACACAAGGAACGTGACCCGTGAGGGAGCGCCGGTGCTGACGGCGGCCACGCTGGGCCTTGCCGTCTACGGAGTCTATTCCGTGGGGCTCGGCGCGGTCGACGCGTTCCGGTCGCCCGGCCTCGACTGGTGGGCCGACGCGGCGCTGGCCGTGTTCGGCCTGCTCCTGCTGATGGCGTCCGTGCTGGTGCGCCTGCGCATCCCGGGAGGGCTCGCCCTCGCGATCAGCGCGCTGGCGGCGCTGCAGGCGCTCTCGCTGCACAACGACATGCACTTCTACGGGGACATCCTGGTGGCGCCGCAGGTCGTGCGGGGCGTCATCGCGGCGGGGCTCGCGGCCTCGGCGTATTTCGGAGCCAGGGCGGAATCACGGACTCCGTCAGTGTGAGGACTCGAGAGCGAGCCTCCCCCTCGTCACGCGTTCGACTGCAGCCTGACGCGGAGGTCGTCCCGACCGGCAGCGCGGGCGGGGCCCCACGTGGCCAGCAGCGACAGCGCGGCCGTGACGGCGAGCGCGGTGGCGATCGTCGGCGAGGGGCTCGGGTGCACGCCGTAGAGCACGCTTTCGAGCACCCGGCCGAGGGCTGCCGAGCCCGCAACGCCCAGGGCCAGCCCCGGGACGAGCATCACGAGACACTGACGGACCACCAGCCCGGCCACGCGCGCTTCCGTCGCGCCGAGCGCCCGTCGAATCGAATACTCACGGCGGCGGCACAACGACGCATACGACACGACGGCGTACAAACCTGCCATGCCGAGAAACACCGCCGCCGACGCAAACACGCCGACGAGCAGTGTCGTGAACCGCGGGAGGGACATGGCGCTCGACACGAACTCGTCGAGCGGTCTGAGGTTCACCAGAGGGATGGTGGCGTCCAGACGGCGCAGGTGTTGCCTGATCGCCGCCACGACCGCGCCCTGATCGCCATCCCGCACGCGAACGACGAATGTTGTCGAAGGCAGCATCGGGGCCTGACCAAACGGCAGATAGACCTGGGGTTCTCTCGGCGCGGTCAGGCTCCCGTTCCTGATGTCCCCGACGACGCCAATAACTCTCGGCAACCGACCGCCGGCGTTCGGTCCGAGCCGCACGTCGAGCGAACGGCCGATTGGGTCCTGGCCGGGGAACTGGCGAGCCGCGGCCGCGCAGCTCACGATCATCACGGGATCCCGATCCGCCCGGTCTTCCTCGCTGAACTCGCGGCCGCCCACGAGCGGGATTCCCATGGTCCGGAAGTAGGCCGGGCTGACGAGATGCACCTCGGCGCCGTCGCGCCTGCGCTCCTCCGGTGTTCCCTCGGGCGCGTCGAGGCTGATGGTGAACCGCAGGTCGCCGAATGGGGGCAGCACCGTAAAGGCGGCCGCGTCCACGCCCGCGACGCCAGCGGCGTCCGAGCGCAGGTGCTCGAAGAAGTCGGTCTGCTGCCTGGACGTATAGACCGCATCGGACAGGTCCACACGGAACGTCAGCACGCCTGCCGTCTTGAAGCCGGTGTCGGCGCGAGACAGGGTCGCGTACGCTCGCAGCAGGCTGATGCACCCTGCGACCAGCATCACCACGAGCGCGATCTCGGTCGTCACGAGGAGGCCGCGCAGGGCGGACGTCGATCGTCCGGAGGCACGCCGCGCCACCTGGGTGTCCGACCAACGCGTCACCGCCGCCTGGACGGCCGGAATGGCGCCAGACACGGCGGCCGCCATCACGCTCGCGAGCCCGGCCCACGCGAAGACCCTGACGCCGAAGCGGGCCCTGGCGACCTCGTTCACCGCGGGGCCGGCCACCAGCAGGATCGGCCGGGCGAGGGCCCCGGCGATGAGCGCCCCGACTGCACCGCCGGCGAGCGCAATCAGCACGCTCTCGGCCAGGAGCTGCCGCGCGAGGTCACCGCGCGTGGCGCCGAGCGCGATTCTCGTGGCCCACTCATGACGGCGGCTGGTCACCCGGATCAGCGAAAGGACGGCCGCCGTGGCGCACGCGATGGCCATCACGCCGGCGACCGCCCCACCGAGCGTCGTCAGTGGGGAGACCAGGCTCGCGGCCATGTCCGAGGCCAGCGACACCACCCGGGCCGGCTGGCGCGCCGGGCGCCTGGAGCCGGACGTGTCGGCGGCCGCGATCAGCCGCTCCATCTCGGCCCGCGCCTGGGCCACCTCCACGCCGGGCTTCAATCGCGCGACCACCATCAGGTCGCGCGGTCGCGAGCCCAGGGCCCGCCGGTGATCGGTGTGCAGGTCCGCCGCGACGGTGGTGTAGAAATCGATCGGTTCGGCATTCACCGGGAACTGGAAGCCGGGAGGCATGATCCCGACGACCACGAATGGTGTGCCGTTCAGGTAGAGCGTGCGGCCGGGAAGAGAGGGGTCCCGGTGGAACGTCGTGCGCCAGCACCGGTCCGCGACCACCACGGCCAGCGAATCGCCGCGGTCGTCCGAGCGGTTGAGCGTCCGGCCGCTCGCGGCTCTCGCATCGAGGAGGGGGAACAGTTGCCCGGTGCCGACGGTCGCCCTCACGGAGGCTGCGTCGCCGGCACCGGTCAGCGTGTAGCGCTTGGTCCGATAGCCGGCGATGGCCTCGAATGAGCGGACCGAGGCCGACCAGTCCGCGATGGTCTCGGAAGAGACGACACCCTGAATCGCGACCAGTCTGTCCGCGGAGGTGAAGGTGAGCGGGTGCCAGACCGTGCCGTCGAGCACCGCCAGCATGGCCGTCGCCAGCCCGATGCCGACGGCCATCGTCCCGACCGCCAGCATCGACGCGGCCGGATCACGGCGGAGCGACCGAACGGCCCAGACGAGCGGCTGCCAGCCGAGCAGCGACAGCGCGACCCGGCGCGGCGCTGCGGGCCCCTGGGGGCCTTCAGCCGCCGCGCGCGAGCGACGCGCGGCGAGGTGATGGCGCACGGTCCTCTAGGCGCACCCGCTGGTGCTGCCGCAGTTGACGCACTTGTAACAACTACCGCTGCGTACCATGATCGCGCCGCACATCGTGCACGGCGGCGCGTCCTCCTGGTTCTGGATCGTCGCGAGGTGCCGGTGCTTCGACCCGGTCTCGATGCCGAGCGGCGGCAGGGTCAGCTGCTCGGCGGAGTCCGGCTGGGCGGCTGGCGTCACCCGGTCGCGGGAGTTCACGCCGGCCCAGTACTGCGCTTCGGGCGAGAGGAACTTGGCGGCCAGCCAGCGGAACACGTAGTCGACGATCGACTTGGCGATCCGCACCTGCGGGTTCTTGGTCATCCCCGACGGCTCGAACCGGACGTGGCTGAACTTGTCGACCAGCACCTGGAGCGGCACGCCGTACTGCAGCGCGTACGACACGGCCTGCGCGAACGCGTCGGCGAAGCCCGAGATGGTCGACCCTTCCTTGGCCATCACGAGGAAGATCTCGCCCGGCAGCCCGTCCTCGTAGAGGCCGACGGTGATGTACCCCTCGTGGCCGGCGATCTCGAACTTGTGCGTGATCGCCCGGCGCTCGTCCGGCAGCTTGCGCCGGATCGGCTGCGCCACGGCCGGCGCCTCGGCCTTCGCCCCGGGGGCCTTGTCGCGCGAGGTGTTGAGCGGCTGCGTCCGCTTGCTGCCGTCGCGGTAGATCGCGATCGCCTTCACGCCGAGGCGCCATGCCTCGATGTAGGCCTGACAGATGTCCTCGACCGTCGCGTCCTTGGGCACGTTGACCGTCTTCGAGATCGCGCCCGAG
>PMKG01000297.1 GCA_003157675.1 Acidobacteriota bacterium | reverse complement strand
CTCGCTCCCGGACCTCATGCGCAATCTGGGGGCCTGGCACGAGGCCCGACGGCTGCGCTTCGCCTCGCGGGCCGGCTTCGGCCAGCCCACCGGGGACGTGTCCCCGCGATGATCAGGCCGATCGTCAAGTACGGCGAGGCCTTGCTCCACCGCCGCGCGGAGGCCGTCTACAATGTCACGGCCGAGATCGCCGCGCTGGCGCGCGACATGGTGGAGACGATGTATGCGGCGCCGGGGATCGGCCTGGCGGCGCCGCAGGTGGGCGTGCCGATCCGGCTGATCGTCATCGACCTCTCGCTCGGCCGCGATTCGTCGGGCCTCATCACGCTTCTCAATCCGGAGTTCGTCGAACGCGAGGGGATGCAGCTCGAGGAGGAAGGCTGCCTCAGCGTGCCGGGCTTCAACGCCACCGTCGCGAGGCCCGGGCGCGCCACGATCAGGGGGATCGACCTCGAGGGCCACGATCGGATTTACAGCGGCGAGGGGCTGCTCGCCCGCGCGTTTCAGCACGAACTCGACCACCTCGACGGGCGGGTGTTCGTGGACCGCCTGCGTGGCATCAAACGCGATCTCATCGTCCGCCGGATCAGGAAGCAGATCCGCACGGGCCAGTGGTGACGCCATGACGGCTCTCCGGGTCGTGTTCTTCGGCACCCCTGAATTCGCGGTGCCCACGCTGCGCGAGGTCCTCGGGCGCGGCCACGAGGTGGCGGCGGTCGTCACCCAGCCGGATCGACCGCGCGGGCGGGGGCAGAAGCCCAGTCCCGGCCCCGTCGCCTCCTTCGCCGCCGGGCACGGGCTGAGGCTGCTCCAGCCCGAGCGGATCAGGGACGTCGCCTTCCTGTCGGCGCTCGCCGCGCTCTCGCCCGATCTGGGGATCGTCGCCGCCTACGGCAAGATCCTCCCGGCGAGCCTGCTGGCCATTCCCCGTCTCGGCCTGGTCAACGTCCACGCGTCGCTGCTCCCCCGCTGGCGCGGGGCCTCTCCCATCCACCGGGCCGTCATGGCGGGCGACACCGAAACCGGTGTCTGCATCATGCGAGTGGTCGAGGCGCTCGACGCCGGCGGCGTGTTCGCCGAAGCCCACCGTCCGATCGGGCGCGACGAGACGTCCGAAGACGTGGAGCGCGATCTGGCGGAGCGCGGCGCGCGCCTGATCCTGCCGGTGATCGACGCGCTCGCCGGCGGCACGGCACCCGAGACGCCCCAGGACGAGAGCCGCGTCACCTACGCGCCCCGACTCACGAGGGACGACGGCGCGATCGACTGGACCGAGCCCGCGTTGACCATCCACAACCAAGTGCGGGGCCTGCATCCGTGGCCGCACGCGTTCACCGCCCTGCACGGCGCGCGCGTCATCGTCCTCCGCACGTCGACGGTGACGGGCCCGGCCGCGTGGTCCGATCGGGCCTCGCCTGGCGAAGTCGTGGCCGCGGGCCGCGACGGTCTCGTCGTCCTCGCCGGCGACCGGATGCCGCTCGCTCTCGTGCAACTGCAGGCCGAGGGGCGGCGGGCCGTCGCCGCCCGTGAATTCGCGGCCGGCGCCCGGATCGGCGTCGGCGACCGGTTCGGCGCATGAAACAGGCGGCGCCGGCGCGGAGGGCGGCGTACGCGGCGTTGCGCGCGGTCACCTCCAACCGTCACGACCTCCCCGACGCGCTCGCGCGGGCCCGGACCAGGCTGGTTGACGAGCGGGACGCGGCCCTCACCGCCGAGATCACGACGGGGACGCTCCGGTGGCTGGGAGCGATCGACGCGGTGATCGTGGCCTTCGGACGCCGCCCGCTTCCCCGCCTCGATCCAGAGGTGCTCGACATCCTGCGCCTCGGCGCGTACCAGATCCTGCACCTCGATCGCGTCCCTGCCCGCGCGGTCGTCGACGATGCGGTGGAGATGACACGGGAGGCGCACAAGGGGAGCGCGAGCCCGTTTGTGAACGCCCTGCTCAGGCGAATCGAGCGAGAACGCGAACGCCTCCCGCTGCCGGCCAGACCGGCCGCGCCCGACCGTGAGGCCGCGCTCGACTACCTGTCGGTCTCCTGCTCGCACCCGCGCTGGCTCGTCGAACGGTGGCTCGATCGCGAGGGGTTCGACGCCGCCGAAGCCTGGGTCCGCTTCGACAATTCCGCCGCCCCGCTCACCTTGCGCGTCAACACGCTGGCGATCACGCGCGACGAGCTGACCGCCCGCCTGGCCGTCGCGGGCGTGGCCGTGACGCCCACGCGGTACTCGCCCGACGGGCTGGTGGTCTCCGGCGGCCATCCGCTCTCGACGGCGCTTCACGACCAGGGCGCGTTCTTCGTGCAGGACGAGGCGTCACAGATCGTGGCGCTCGTGGCCGGCGCACGGCCGCACGAGCGGGTGCTCGATGCCTGCGCGTCGCCTGGCGGCAAGACCGTCGCGATGGCCGGTCGCATGGGTGATTGCGGCCTGCTCGTGGCGGGCGACGTGCGGGCGCGGCGCGTGGAGCTGCTCGAACGCACGGTCGCGCGCAGCGGCGCCACGTCGGTCCGCATCGTCCGGTTCGACGCCGAAGCCCTCCCCTTCGGACCGGTGTTCGACCGGGTCCTGGTCGACGCGCCCTGCTCGGGGTTGGGGACGCTTCGCCGCGATCCGGAAATCCGCTGGCGGCGGTCGGCCGCCGAGCTGCCGGATCTGGCCGCGAGACAGCGACGCCTCCTCGAGCGGGCGGCCACGGTGGTGACGCCGGGCGGGTGTGTGATCTACGCGACCTGTTCGAGCGAGCCCGAAGAGAACGAGGACGTGGTCCGGGGGTTTCTGCTCGACCACGCGGAGTTCGAGATCGAGCCGCCCCGCGAAGCCGACACCGGCGTGGCCGCGCTGGCCACGCTGCTGACGCCGGAGGGCTTCCTCAGGACGACCCCCCCACGGCACGGCCTCGAAGCGTTCTTCGCCGCGGCGCTTCGTCGTCGCCGCTACTTGGTGAATCCAAAGCCCTTGTAGTACAGTCGCTGAATCGATGGCACTCACCGCCCGCGTCCTGGGCGCGGGGAAATTCCTCCTCATCGTCGCCGCGCTGCTGGCGACCTACCTCGTTTCGGCCGCGGTGGCCGCGAGGATTGCGCTGCGGGCCCGTGAAGTCAGCGTTCCCTCGCTCGTCGGCCAGCCGTTGAGCTCGGCCAGCGTGATCGTCAGCCGGGCCGGTCTGACGCTGCGTGTCGATGAGACGCGGCGGTCGGATCCGAACGTGGCGGCGGGCCGCATTGCGCAGCAGGACCCGCCGGCGGCTACGGCGGCGCGCCGGGGCCGCACCGTCCGGGTATGGCTGAGCACGGGCGGCGTCGTGGCGTCGGTGCCGGTGCTGGTGGGAGAGACGGAGCGAACCGCCCGCCTCCGGTTGCAGCAGGGCGGATTGTCGCTCTCGACGGTGTCGGACATTCGATCGAACGACCTGCCGGCCGACGTGGTCGTCGCGCAGGATCCGCCGGAAGGCAGCCGGGCTGCGGCCGTGTCGTTGCTCGTCAACCGGGGCGACCGCGCGGCCGCCTACGTGATGCCCGACCTGATTGGCGTCAGCGGCGCGCGCGTCGCCGAGGTGCTGAGGGCTGACGGCTTCCGCGTGGCGGTCGTCGGCCAGAACCCCTATCCCGGCGTCCCCGCGGGCATCGTGATTCGCCAGTCGCCGCAGGCTGGGTTCCAAGTCACGCCCGGAGACACGGTTTCTCTCGAGGTGAGCCGGTGAGCATACGCCTGGCCCCGTCGATTCTCGCGGCTGACTTCGCCGCCCTTGGCGACGCGGTCGCCGCCGCCGAGCGCGGCGGCGCCGACCTGATCCACGTCGACGTGATGGAC
>PMKG01000313.1 GCA_003157675.1 Acidobacteriota bacterium | reverse complement strand
CGCTGCTGCTGTGTCCGGTCGGCGTGCAGCGCCGTCGTCCGAATCCCCTGGGCGACGAGCCGGGACGTCAGGCGGTCGGCGCCGGCCTTGGTGCGGCAGAATACCAGCACCGGGCCGGCTTCGCGCCGCAGGAACTTCGCCAGCCACGCGGCCTTCTCGCCGGCGGGCACCATCACCGCCGTGTGACGGATGGTTCGCGCGGGCCCGTTGCGGACCCCGCTCTCGATCATCACGGCATCGCGCGTGATCGCCCGGGCGCGGCGCATCACCTCCTCGGGCATCGTCGCCGAGAAGAGGAACGTCCGGCGCGCGGCGGGTAGTTCCGACACGATTCGCGTGATGTCCGGCCAGAATCCCATGTCCATCATCCGATCGGCTTCGTCGAGGACGAGCACGCCGAGGCCGGAAAAATCGGTCGCGCCCGCGCGCATGTGGTCCATGAGCCGGCCTGGCGTCGCGACGACGATGTCGACGCCGGCGCGGAGGGCGCGCTCCTGCGGGTCGGCCGGCGAGCCGCCGTAGACCGCCACGCTCGACAGCCCCGTGTGATACGCAAAGCCCTGGATGTCGTCGTCGATCTGCACGGCGAGCTCGCGGGTCGGCGTGAGGATGAGCGCCGACGTCCGGGCGGCCGTGCCGATTTGCTCCGGAGACCGCGACACGAGCAGGTGCTCCAGGATCGGCAGCACGAACGCGGCCGTCTTGCCGGTGCCGGTTTCCGCGGTGGCGATCAGGTCGCCGCCCTCGCGGGCGATCGGGATCACGTCACGCTGCACCGGCGTGGCCGTCACGAAGCCCCGCTCCTTGATGCCGCGCAGCAGAGCTTGGGGAAACATGAACGATTCGAACGAGGGCCCTGGCGCTTCAGCGTCGAGGCCGGAAACGGCAGGCAGTCCCTGACGGGGGGACCCGTCGGCGGAACGCCCGGCTGGGCGCCGTGTACGACGCCGCCATGGCCGAGCTGATTGGGTCGAGGTTGTGTCTGGGTTCAAAAGATCCAACTACAGGAAGGTCGTATCCCGATTCGATGTGTAGCCTTAGTTTGACAGGATTCGGCCGGAATCGCAACACGAGCGGGCAAAGGCCCCATTACCCGCGCCGCACGGCGGCCAGCCCGGCCAGCAGGTTCACCGTGTCGTCGAGGCCGATCGCACCCGTATCGACGCACAGGTGATAGTGGGTAACGTCGAACCACGATCCGCCGGTCACCGAGTGCAGGAACCGACCGCGCTGCTGGTCGGAGCGGGAAACCATCTTGCGGGCCTCCTCCAGGTCCGCCAGGTTGTACTCGCGCATCACCCGGTCGACCCGAACCGCCTCTGGCGCGTACAGAAACACGCTGAGGAGATCCGCGCGCTCGCGCAGCACCCACGTGGCTGCGCGCCCGACGAACACCGCCTCTTCCTGCGCCGCAATCTGGCGGATGATCCGCGCCTGGACGGCGAACAGGTCCTCCTCGTAGAGCGCCGGCATCGGCGGCGGCATGTAGGTCGCTTCCGGCCCGCCCCAGGCCAGCGCCCCGGCCATCCGGCTCCACACGCTCGACACCCGTTCCTCGAGGCTCTCGATCTCGGCCGTGTCGCGTCCGAGCAGCGATGCGGCTTCCTTCAGGATCTCGCGATCGACGTACCGGACGCCCAGCCCGCGGGCCAGAGCCTGTCCGACGTACGCGCCGCCCGCACCGACCTGTCGCGAGATTGCGACCACGCACCGGCCTGAAGCGCTCATGGTGGCCTCCGGGAAGAGTCGTCCTCGGTCGCCCCATTCTACCGCCAGGGGCGCCGAACGGCGTTTCCCGCGCCAGAGGCCCGGGCCCGGCCGTCAGGCCGGACGGGCTTGCGAGGCCAGGCGGAGTTGCACGCGCCGGGCGCGCGCCGCGCGAGGCAGGTCGGCGGGATCCGCGGCGTGATCGGGAAACAGCGCGAACGCCGAGTCGATGCTGGTGTTGCCACGCTCGCGGGTCTCGTCGTGCATGGCCTCGGTCACCCGCCGCGCGACCGCGGCCATCGCGTCCGGCGTGCTGTCGGTCATCAGCACGGCCACCTCGTCTTCGCCAGTGCGGAAGACCAGGTCGGTCACGCGCACCGCCGACCGGCACGTGGTGGCCAGCCTGACCAGACGGCTCGGCACACCCTGCGCGGCCGCATCGCCCGGTGAGGCCGCCTGGGCCGTGAGGCCGGTCCCGGAGAGCAGGAGGACGCCGGGCTTGGGCCCGTCGCCCTGGCAGCAGTAGATCGCCGAGTTCAGCACGCGGTCGAGATACTTTTCGTTCGGCAGCCCGGTTTCGGCGTCGAACAGGCTCGCCATCCGTTCCTGCTCGAAGCTGAGCGCCCGTTCGAGCGCCGGCCCGATCTGGCGCGCGGCGAACTCCACGACCTGCTGCTGCTCGCTCGTGAACGCCTCGCGCGACGCGGCGTAAAGTGTCAGCACGCCCACCACCGTGTCTCGCGCGCAGAGCGCCGTCGCCAGGGCGCTCTCGAGCGGCGCGGGCAGGGCGTGCCGGCGCTCGGCCAGATCGAGCGCCCCGCTCGAGTTGATGATGGTCGTCCGGTTCAGGGCCACCCATCCGCTCAGTCCCTCTCCCATCCGCAGGCGGAGGCCCTTCATCACCTCGCTTCCGGCACCGAGGGCGTGGACGACGACCAGGTCGTCGGTCACGCGATCCCGCAGGTAGAAGGCCGCGAGGTCGCACGGCACCGTCTGGCGGATGCGCGAGCCGAGGGCCACGGCCATGTCCTCGACGGCCGTGTGTCCGGCGATCTCGGAGGTGAGGTCGGACAGCGCGAGGAGCGCCGCGCTCATCTCCTTCGAGGCGGATCCGGTGTGCTCGACCGCGATCGGGACGGTCAGCGGCTGGTGCAGCAGCTCGCGGAACGCGCTCACGTCGTGTTCGTGCCCGTTGACCTCGGCGGCAATCTCCGCGTGCACCTTGACGAAGGCGTCGGTGACGGCCGGGTCGTACATCGTCCCCTTCCGCGCCTCGATGATCGCGAGCGCCTCTTCGTCGGCGAGCGCGGGCCGGTACGGACGGTCGGACGTCAGGGCATCGTAACAGTCGACGACCGCCATGATGCGGGCGCCGAGCGGAATGTCCTCGCCGCGCAGCTGGTCGGGATACCCGGTGCCGTCGAAGTTCTCGTGGTGGTGGCGCACGATCGGCACGACCGGGTAGGGGAAATCGATGGCCGACAGGAGCTGGGCTCCGACCGAGGCGTGGAGCTTCATGCGCTCATACTCGGACGCCGTCAGCTTGCCGGGCTTGTTGAGGATGTGCTCGGGCACCGCCAGCTTGCCCATGTCGTGCAGGAGGGCAGCGGCCTCGATGGCGCGGATGACCTTGGTGTCGCTGACGCCGAGGGCCTTCGCCAGGCCGATCGCGTACGTCTGCACGCGGCGGATGTGGCCGTGCGTGATCTGGTCCTTCGCGTCGATCGCCATCGCCAGCGTTTCGACCGTCGACAGGTACAGCTTGTTCAACTCGGTGAGGTGCTTGTTGGAGTCCTCGGCCCGCGCCATCGTCGTCTTGAAGGAGATCCAGAAGATCACCACCAGCGGCCCGACGACGACGAGCGCGGCGGGGCTGAGGCTGGGCCAGTAGATGGCCAGCAGCACCGCGACCGACGCGCCGCCGAAGTAATTCAGCGAGAGCCACACGAACTGCGTCCGCCAGAGGCGGAACGCCGAGATGTCGCTCTCCGACGACACCGCCACCGCGTTCAGTCCGCTGTTGAGCAGGAAGTACACGGTCGCCATCGCCACCGCCGGCAGCGCGATAGCGCCGATGTTGGCCGCCGGCGCGGTCGACAGCGGCGGGCCGCCGTACAGCTTGTAGAAGACCGCCGAGGCGACGAGCACCGAGATGACCGGCTCGGCGAAGTTGAACAGCACCCGGTACGGCTCGCGGTGCTTGCGCCGTTGCGAGATGAGCAAGCCGTCAATCGCCATGCAGACGGCGGCGGGATAGGGGCCGAAGAGCAGGACCAGCGTGAAGAAGAACGCCTCGGAGACATAGATCGTGACCGGCAGTCCCGGCACACGGATCGCAAACGACCCGCTGACCCACGTCAGCACGGCCAGCACGACCATCCGGTAGTCGAACGGCATCAGGGCGACCGTGTACACCGAGTACGCGAGTGCGACGGCACCGACGACCGTCACGGCCCCGATGTAGGCGCGTCCGACTCGGTTCACGGCCGGGACTCTCGGCTGTCGGCCAGCTGGAAGTGTCGGATCTTCCGGTAGAGCGTCTCGCGGCTGATCTGGAGCAGACGGGCGGTTTCTTTCTTGTTCCAGCCCGTGGCGCGAAGCGCCCCGCTGATATGGTCACGCTCGACGTCGGCCAGCGGCCGGACACGGCGATCGGCGACCGCCCCGGTGCCGCCCTCCTGGCCGAGGGAGAGGAAGCCCACGTGCTGCTCGGTAATCACGGGTCCGTCGGCCGACAGCGCCGCGCGGGAAATCGTGGCGATCAGCTCGCGGATGTTCCCCGGCCA
>PMKG01000304.1 GCA_003157675.1 Acidobacteriota bacterium | reverse complement strand
GGGATCGCGACATCCGCGTACTTGCGTTCCGCCTGGCATCCTTCGTTACGCTCGACTTCGAGAGCCGCCTGGCCCTGCTGCGATCGCTGAACGACACGGATGCCAAGATTCGCGGGCTGGCCATCGTCGCGGTGGGCCGCCAAAAGATGACCCAGGCCATACCGGAATTGGCGCGGTGTCTGCGGCGCGAGGGTCTGCAGCAGGCGCGCCAGTTGGCGCGTGCGCTCGGGGACCTGCCGCCGCAGGCGAGAGACTGGGGCACCGCGGCGGCAGTGACTGCCGCCATCGTCGAGGGGGCCCACATCGTGCGCGTGCACGCCGCCGGGGAGATGGTCCAGGTCGCGCGCGTCGCGGACGAGATTCTCAGGGGAGCCACCAGACCGTGACCTTCATCGATTCCCTCCTCTCCGTGCTCAGCCACTTTGGCTGGAGGGATTTCATCGATGTCCTCATCGTCGCCGTCGCGGTCTACGAGATCCTCACGCTGGTCCGGGGCACCCGCGCCGTGCAGATGGCGGGCGGCGCCGGCCTGCTCGTCCTGCTGTTCTACATCTCGCGCTGGGCTCACCTGCAGACGGTCAACTGGATCATCCGCAACATGGTGGGCTACCTGGTGTTCGCCCTGATCGTGCTATTCCAGTCCGACATCCGGCGCGCGCTGGCGCACTTCGGGCGCACGCCGTTCGGGGCGTTCTTCACGCGGCCGCAGCGGGCCGAGGAGATGATCGAGGAAGTCGTCGTGGCGGCCGGGATCCTGTCCGTCCAGAGGGTCGGCGGCATCGTCGCCATCGAGCGCAGCATCGGGCTCCGCAACTACATCGAGGGCGGCATCCCGCTCGACGCCACCGTCACCAACGACCTGCTCGTGACGATCTTCCGCCCGGGGACGCCGCTGCACGACGGGGCCGTGATCATCCAGGGCGAGCGGATCGCCGCCGCGGCCTGCTTCCTGCCGCTGACGGTGAATCCGCGCGTCAGCAAGGACTTCGGCACGCGCCACCGCGCCGCGATCGGGCTGACCGAGGAGACCGACGCGGTGACGGTGATCGTGTCCGAGGAGACCGGGCGCATCTCGCTCGCGCTCGAGGGCGGCATCGAAAGTCTCTTGACGACCGACGCGCTCCGGCAGCGCTTGCGCGAGCTGCTGACCGCGCCGGGTCGGGACTCGCGCGAACTTTCGCGCCCGGTTGACCAGTGATGGCCTACCACCCGTTCCGCCATCTCGGCTTGAAGATCCTCTCGGTCGCCGTGGCGCTCGGCCTGTGGTTCACGCTGGCCGGCGAGCAGACGGTGGAGCGGAGCCTCCGCGCGCCGCTGGAGCTCCGCAACCGCCCGCCGCAGCTCGAACTGGTGGAGGACCCGCCGTCGACGGTCGACGTGCGGGTGCGGGGCGCGTCGAGCCTGCTCAGCCAGTTGACCCCCTCCGATGTGGTGGCCGAGCTGGACCTCTCGTTCGCCAAGACCGGGCGCCGGTACTTCCCGGTCACGCGGGCCCAGGTGCGCGTGCCGTTCGGCGTCGAGGTGGCCGACATCACGCCGGGGACGATCTCGCTGAGGTTCGAACCCTCGCTGTCGCGGCGCGTACCCGTCGTCCCGATGCTCGATGGCGAGCCGGCCCCGGGGTACGTGGTCGGCGCGGTAACCGTCCGTCCCGACGCGGCCGACGTCGCGGGCCCCGAGAGCGCGGTCCAGCGTCTCAGGGAGGTCAACACCGAGCCCGTCTCGATCGTCGGCGCGCGGGAAGCGGTGCGCGAGTCGGTCGCCATCGGGCTGCCGGATCCAAGCCTCCGACTCACCTCGCCCGGCAACGCTGTCGTCACCGTCCAGATCGACCAGATGCCCGAGCGGCTGGTGACGCAGGTCCCCGTGCACATCCGGAATGCCGCTCGGGGCAGGTCGGCCGAGGTGGTGCCCGCCGCGATCACGGTCGCCTTGCGCGGGCGGAAGGACATCGTCGAGACGCTGCGTCCCGACTCGGTGCCGGCGTATGTCGACCTTGCCGGCCTCGGACCGGGCCAGTACAATCTTACGGTTCGGGTGGAGCCGTCCCCCGACTTCGTGGTGGGCAGGACCGAGCCCGCCACCGTGCGCGTCAGGATCAGGTAAGGTCACGCCGCCAGGACTCCGGGTTCCGACACTCATGGCCGAACGACTCTTTGGAACAGATGGCGTGCGCGGACGCGCCGGCACGCCGCCGCTCGACCCGCCGACGGTCCGACGACTGGGCGCCGCGCTCGTGCGCGCCCTGCCGCGCGCCTCCGACACCCACCGCCTGCTCATCGGGCGCGACACGCGCGAGTCGGGCGAGTGGATCGGCCGCGAGCTCGCCCACGGGGCCAGGGGGGCGGGCGGATCGGTCACCTGCGCCGGCGTGATTTCGACGCCGGCCGTCGCCTACCTTACGCGCGAGAACGCGTTCGACGCGGGCGTCGTGATCTCGGCCTCGCACAACCCGTTCGAGGACAACGGGATCAAGGTCTTTTCGGGCGCGGGCGAGAAATTCACCGAGCGGCTCGAGCGGGAAATCGAACAGGCGGTGGCCGACGCGTCTTGGTCGGCCGTCGGCGGCGACGCGCCGCCGCTCGAGGAGGACGATTTAAGCCTGCCGTACCTGGCGCACGCGAGGACGGCGATTCCCGACGCCGGCGCCCTCAAGGGGCTGCGCGTGGCGGTCGACTGCGCCAACGGCGCCACCGCCGCGCTCGCGCCGCGCCTGCTCGAGGACCTGGGGTTCGACGTGGTGGCGCTCTGCTGCGCGCCGGACGGGCGGAACATCAACCTGGGCTGCGGATCGACGAGCCCGGGACGACTGGCCGAGACCGTGGTCGAGCGGGGATGCCGGCTGGGCATCGCGTTCGACGGCGACGGCGACCGCGCGATCTTCGTCAGCCACCGCGGGCGCGTGGTCGACGGCGACGCGATCATGCTGCTCGCAGCGCGGCACCTGCAGTCGGCTGGGCGCCTGAGACACGGCGCCATCGTCGCGACGGTGATGAGCAACATCGGGCTGGAGATCGCGCTGCGCGAGACCGGCATCGATCTGGTGCGCTGCCCGGTGGGCGACAAGTACGTGATGGAGGAGATGATCAAGCGCGACCTCGTGCTCGGCGGCGAGCAGTCGGG
>PMKG01000225.1 GCA_003157675.1 Acidobacteriota bacterium | reverse complement strand
CCCGCCTTCCACTGCTCGTCACGCGTGGCCAGCGCCGGGTCCCACTCGCCCACGAGCCACAGCGTGGGGCGCACCGTGCCGTCGGGCGCCACCAGCCATGTGTAACCGCCGTGCGCCTGAACGACGGCGTCGGCGCGAATCTTGGACAGGGTGGAGAGCGCGCTCGCCGTTGGCGACGGCGCGGCGCCTGGCGCCGCCACCGCGGCGGCGCGGCTGGCGACTTCCTCCCTGGTCGCCGCGCGGTATCCGCGGCGGAACCGGAGGTCGATCCCCGGACGCTTGACCCGAACCTTGATGGCGCGGAATCCCCCGTCCATCTTGGGGTTGGTCGAGTAATACCCGAGCAGGTAGTACGACGTCAGGTCGTCGACCACACGGCGCAGGCCCCGGTCGATGTCATTGCTGTTGACGATGGCGATGCCGTCGGTGGCGCCGGCCAGCGTCTGGAGGGACTCGAGGCGCGAATGCAGGTTGCTCGCGTCGACGTTCGCGTCGATGAACCCGGAGGCGAGCGACTGGTCGAACACCACGAGCCCGCGCGGGTCGAGCGGGTAGAAGCTCACGTTGGCGCGGTTCGAATCGTCGAGCAGGTTCCGGAAGTCCCGCTCGTGGTCTTCCATCGAGAGCATCTGTCGATCGGCGTCGCATCGGGACTGGAACTGGCTGCCAATGTTCATCTGCCCCGCATTCGACTGGGTGAGCGTCCGGCTCGGCCGGTACAACATCCAGCCCTCGGTCACCGCCAGCACCGCCTTCCGCTCCTCGCGGATGCCTCCGAGGTGGAACACGAGCTCGCTGAGCGACTCGAGGGTGATGCGCTCGCGGCGCCGCTCGATCATCTCGCGCGCGATCGCCGACACGGTCGAGTGCTCGTTCGCCGAAGCCGGATAACACTGCATGTACTGCTCTTCGATCGGTTCGTACTCGGTAATCGCGTCGCGCCGGCTCCAGCGGTAGAACTTGTCGACGAGATCCTCGATGGTCCCCGTCCGGCGCGCGAAGGTCAGCGTGGATGCCGACAGCTCTGGGGTCGACACCGCAATCAGGTCGTCCGGGCCCAGCGCCTTCCGGAGAAAGCGGATGAGCGCGTCGCGGACCGACATCGCGCCGCTCCGCGAGATGTGGTAGGTGTCGAGGTAGAGGACGAACAGGCGCGCCTTGGATTCCGCGGCCATCTGGCGCGACTGCTCCACCGTGTTCGGCTCGGGCGCCGCGGCCAGCTCCTCGGACGTCGGCGCCTGGACGACGACGTGCTCGAAGGTCCGCACGTCCTGGGGGACGTTGTCCTCGAGCACCTCGAAGTCTTCCATCTTGAGGTCGGTGACGGGCTTGCCGCCGGCGGTCGGGTAGACGTCGACGCGGACGAAGTTCGCCTCGGCGCGGAACGTCGGGCGCTGCTCCTGGCCGACGGGTGACGGCGCCTGGCCGGTCAGGCCTCGCTGCGGCTGCTGTCCCTGGGCGAGCGCCAGCGAACCGAGCGCGGCCACGAGCACCGCTGCCAGGCAGCGGGCGGTGACGGCGGCGACGGAGGTCGGCGCGGGTGATGGCGACATAAGTGTCCTTCGACGGTTACGAGTGCGCCGTCGCCGCGATCATCTCTTCGATCTGCCGGCGGGCCATGCCGATCAGGCGGTCGCGGTCGTCGAGCGTCATCCCGGCCGTTTCGATGGGCACGCCCACACGGACGTCGACGCGCACCGGGTGAATCAGCCGGCTCTCCTTGTACATGGCGGCCCTGCCGCCCAGGATCGCCACCGGCACGATTGGCACCTGGGCCTTGATCGCCATGATGAAGCCGCCCTTCTTGAAGGGCAACAGGTCTCCCGTCCGGCTTCGGGTACCCTCGGGGAACACGAGGAACGAGTTGCCCCGGGCCACCGAGTCGGCCGCCCGGTCCACCGCGTGCTGGGACTGGTCGTGGTTCCGGCGCTCGACCGGGATGAAGCCCGCGAGCCGCGCCGCGCGGCCGAGGATCGGCATCCTCCCGAACTCGACCTTGTAGAGCAGGTGGAGGCGCGGATGGAGGAGGTGGAACAGCAGCGGGGCGTCGATGTTGCTCGTGTGGTTGGCGCAAAAGACCGCCGTGCGGCCCCGCGGGATCCGCTCGACGCCGGCCAGGCGGTACGAGATGCCCGAGAGCGCGAGGCCGAGCCCGATGCCGCCGTGCGAGAGCACGTAGATCAGCCCGGGCTTGTCGAACAGCCGGGCGATGAGGACGCCGGCCGGGCCGACCAGCACGACGTAGAGCGAGACGCCCAGATAGGTTGCGATCGACCGAATCGCGGAGACGAGCCACGCGGGTGCTGTCAGTTGCGGCGTCGGCGGTGGCGGAGACGGGGCCACCTGCGGACTCCCACCTGCGGGCGGCGTCATCGGGGCATGATACACGAAAGGCCCGGACCGACAGACGATCCAGGCCTTTCCTCTTCTTCCGACGGCCGAACCCGGGTGCTCCGCGCTACGAGGCGCGCACGGCCCGGCGGGCGACGGGCTGGGCGGCCACCGGCAGGACCTTGGCGGTCTTGGCCTTCACGTCCATGCGCGTCCGCGTCGTCATCGATCGGTCCAGCGCCCGATCGACTCGCGCCTCGATAGTGGGCTGGATCTCGTGCAGGACCTCGGAAATCTCGGAGACGACCAGGAACCGCGCGCGATCGAGCATCCGCTTCTCGCGGAACGACAGGTTCTTCGACTTGCTGAGCAGCGTGAGGCTCTTGAGCACGTCGGCCACGTCGTAGATCGAGCCGCTGCGCATCTTCTCTGAGTTGTCCTTGAAGCGGCCCTTCCAATTCTGCTGACTGTCGATCTTGCCGTCGCCGAGGATGCGGAAGAGGCGGTCGACCTCCGTGTCACCGATTGCCCGACGCAGGCCGACGCTGTCCGCGTTGCCGACCGGCACGAGCACCATCGTCTCGTTCGAGGCAATACGAAGCGAGTAGAACCCGCAGGTAGTGCCGAGGATGGTTTTTTCTTCGATTCGCTCGATGACGCCGAGACCGTGATTCGGGTAGATGACCTTGTCACCGATCTGGAATGTCACGTGTCCCCCGTTCTAGGAAGGGTATTGTCAGGAGGCTGTAGATCGCGACCGATCATGAGTATACAGAAGGCCGGGACAATTCTCAAGGAAATTGGCCACAAGCGCGGGCGTTTCGCTTTTGTTTCACTGTTGTGCTGGTGGGAAGGCGGCGTCAGCGGGCGGCGGCTTGTGAGGTTTCTCCTTTGAACACATCACTTTAGGGCTGGACGGCCGGAGGCGTCGGGGGCGTCCATTTCTTGTGCCTGCAGAGCTTCTCGCCACCACCTATTGAGGTAGATACCGCCTCTGCGCGGTCGAGGTATACTGTGGTTCCCCTCCACGTGCCGGAGTGGAGAGACTGGCAGACGC
>PMKG01000192.1 GCA_003157675.1 Acidobacteriota bacterium | reverse complement strand
CCGAGGACGGGAAACAGATCGCGACCGTCCTGATCCCCGACGGCCGCAAACCGCGGCCGGAGCCGCCCGTAGCTCCGGGCGGCCCGGAAGTGAAGGTCAGTGAGAGCGCCGAGCGCAATCGGCTGCGCACGTTTCCCAGCCTGATGTCACTCCCGTACGACTTCGCATTGCTCGAATGGCATGCCACCGGCCAGGTGGTGCTGATCGACCTCGCGGTGCCGCCCGTGCTTCCGGTCAAGGGCAAGCCAGCGGTGGGACCGCAGAAGGGCGTGAAGAAGATTGGCCAGCCGGCCATGGTCCGGTCAATCGACTGTTCGCCTGACGGCAAGTTCGTTCGCGTGACGACGATGACGAAGCCGTTCTCGTACATCGTGCCGGTCAGCAACTTCGGGCAGCTCGATGAGGTTTGGGATCTCGATGGCAAGGCGCTGGCGAAAGTGGCCGATCGACAGCTCGACCTCGGCACGCAGGATGCGACGGCACCGGATCCGGCGGATCCCGCGGCCGGCGGCGGGCGCGGCGCCCAGACGGGCAAGCGCGAAATTGCATGGCGCGCGGATGGCAAGGGCATCACGTATGTCGAGCAGGAGCCGGCACCGGCAGGCGCAGCTGGTGGAGGGGGTCGTGCCGGCGCTCGCGGAGCAGCAGCGGGAGGGGGCCGTGCGGGTGGTGGCGGCAGTCAGGCGGGCGCGGCTGGCCGGGGCCAGGCACCGCAGCGGAAGGATCGCCTGTACCAGTGGGTGGCGCCGTTCGGCGAGAAGGACGCGAAGGTGATCTTCGAGAACAACACGCGCATGACGGGCGTCCGCTACTCGCCCGACATGCAGATGATCTTCTTCCGCGAGACGAGCGGCACCGGCACCACGGCCAGCACCATCGAAGTGGCGGTGAACCTCGCCGACACGACGCAGCGATACACGCTGGCCAGGTTCCGCAACGACGACCCGGCCGCGAACCCGGGCTCGCTGGTGGGCGTGCGCGGGGGCGGCGGACAGCGCGGCGCCGGCGGCGGGCAGCGCGGGGCGGGCGGCGGCAGCGGACCGGTGCTGCTGTCCCCCGACAAGACGAGCGTCTACTACCAGGGCACGGTGAACGACAAGAACCCGGAACAGGTCGGGCCGAAGACGTTCGTCGATCGCGTGCCGATCAAGGGCGGCGATCGCAAGCGCCTGTTCGAGAGCAGCAACGCGAACGTCTATGAGAGCGTCACGTCGGTCGTCGACCCCGAGGCCGGGCGGTTCGTCATCGAGCGGCAGAGCCCGACAGACGTGCCGCAGTTCTTCCTGCTCGACGGAGCGACGCGCAAGCCGCTGACCGACAACAAGGATCTGTTCCCCGACCTGACCAACGCGCCGAAGGAGCGCGTGATGGTCACGCGCGCCGACGGGATCAAGTTCCCGGTCTACGTGATGCTGCCGCCGGGCTATCAGAAGGGCACGAAGCTGCCCGCGATCTTCTGGTTCTACCCGCGCGAGTACACCGACCAGGACGCGATCGACCGGCCGGACCGCACGTTCAACAGGAACGCGTTCCAGAGCTTCGGCACGCGCTCGATGCAGTTCTTCGTCCGGCTCGGCTACGCCGTCGTCGTCGACACGCCGGGCGCGATCCCGATCGTCGGCCCGACCGGCCAGGAGAACAACAACTACGTCAACGACCTGCGCAACGACCTCTCGGCGATCATCGACGAGCTGGACCGGCGGGCGCTCGTCGATCGGACGCGGCTGGCCATCGGGGGCCATTCCTACGGCGCATTCACGACGGTGAACGCGATGGTGCACACGCCGTTCTTCAAGGCGGGCATCGCGGGCGACGGCGCGTACAACCGGACGCTCACGCCGATCGGGTTCCAGAGCGAGCGGCGCGACCTCTGGGAGGCGCCGAACGTCTACCTGGGCATGTCCCCGTTCCTCTACGCCAACAACCTGACGGGCGCGCTGCTGATGTACCACAATCTCGGCGACCAGAACGTCGGCACCGACCCGACCAATTCCATGCGGCTGTTCCACGCGCTGAACGGCCTCGGCAAGACGGCGGCGCTCTATCTGTATCCGCTCGAGGATCACGGACCGGTGGCGCGGGAAACGCTGCTCGACTTGTGGGCGCGGTGGGCGGCGTGGCTGGACAAATACGTGAAGAACCCGCAGCCGGTCGAGGTCAAGAAGTAGGCGGTAGTGGCTAGTGGCTCGTGGTCAGGAGTTAGTGGATCACGCGTGATCGACTAACGACTAGCCACTGACCACCAGCCACTACTTCGCGGTCTCATTCTTACGCGGCGGTGTCGCTCTTCTTCTTCCCTGCGATCGCCGGATACGCGAGCCAGGCGCCCATGCCGATCACCGCCACCGGCCACCACTTGTCGAGCCACTCCAGCGGGACGCCGAAGAGGGTGTGTGAGAGGGCGACCGCGCCGACAATCACCAGCGCGATTCCACCGGCCAGCGTGCCGCGCCCCTTCGTGACGGCAAAGTCGTCCGGCAAGTCCGCGGGGCCGATGCCGGCAAGCGCGTTGTTGTAGAACACCGCGCGCCGCCAGGCGTCCACGATGTTGTAGAGAAAGAAGAACCCCAGGAAGATCCCAAACAGGGGCTCGGCACCAGGAATCATCTCCGTGCTCAGCAGCGTGATGATCGAGGCCGCGACGATCGCGTTGGTGAAGCCCTGCTGGTAGTAGCCGACGTAGATCTGGCCGACGCCGGGCACCAGCGAGAGCACCAGCGCGAGCACCGGCGACTTGCGCCGCGGATCGTCGTAGAAGTCGCGACGGCCGGGCGCGACCGGCGGCCTCGGCGCCGGCTCGGTCAGCCGCGGCGGTGCGCCTGTTTCGTAGGTCTGGTCCATGGTGTCGCTTGGTTGGTTCTGCATGAGTTCTCTCCCGGCTTTCGGCTCGCGGCCTTCAGCTCACGGCAGGCCTAAAGGCCCGCCCTACACACGGTCCTGTCAATCCGCTGCCAGCTGGCCCGGTCCCCGTCCTCATTTCCGTGATCCGCTGCCAGCTACCTCGTCTCCCGTCCTCCGACCGTGGTCCGCTGTCCGCTGTCTCCTGCTTTCACTAACGCGCCGGGGGCGGCGATGGTTCGCTGCTCGTGCCGCGCATCGCTCTCGACGCGGCGTCGATGATCTCTGCGGCCCACGCGCTCGCGCGCGACAGGAACGATCGCACCGGCGCATCCACGTACGTCCGCCACCACTGCCAGAGCATCGCCCTGCTGGCGTCCACGGCACCGGCCGGCTTCGCCTTGGGCGCGATCGCCTGGCCGACGATATTCAGCTTCTCCTCGGCCGCGGCGCGCAGGTGGTCGATCGGTCCGCTCACGGCGGCGGCAACCATGCTGGCGCGGGGCTGCACGCGCACCGACACTTCCTTGAACGCGTGCACCGGGTTTCCCAGCACGACGAGCAACAGCACGGTGAGCACGTACGCCACTTCGAGACTGAACCGCGGCCGCTGGGCCGCACGATCCAGCCAGGCGGACACGCGTTCGCCGAGCGTCGGCTGGATGGGGCGCCGGCTGGTCGCGGCCAGCACGCCGGGGACCAGGCTGACACGCGGCGACAGGGTGGCGAACGACGGCAGGACCAACGCGGCCTCGGTCAGCGCGGAGGCAAGCTCGGCGCACGCGTGGCAGTGATCCAGGTGGCCGCCGACGAGATCGCGATCGAGCGGGGCGAGAGAGCCATCAACGAAATCGCACAGCCGCTCNNGCGAGATGCGCCTCGGCCTCGCGCCACTCTTCAGCCGTGCAGCGGCCGTCCAGCAGGTCGTCGAGGCGGCGTTCAAAGGACTGGCACGTCATAAGAAGGCTCAGGGCTCAAGGCTCAGGCCACGGGGCATTGGGTTCGCGGCTCAGGGCCAGCACCTGCTCGGCCAGTTCGAGTCGCGCCCGGTTCGACCGGGACTTCACGGTGCCCACCGGCACGCCCAGGACCGCCGCCACCTCTTGCAACGACAGCCCCTGGATCTCCTTGAGCTGGATCACCTCGCGGCTCAACTGGCCGAGCGCTCGCATCGCACGCCAGACCAGGCGCCGTCGCCCCGCCTCCTGCAACTCGGTCTCCGGGTCAGCGGCGCCGCTCGCCAGATCCCACATCTCGTCGGCCTGGAGGTCCTCGGCCGGAGGACGCGCCTTCTTGCGGCGGAGGTGGTCGAGGCAGACGTTGCGGGCCACGCGCACGAGCCACGGCACGAACACGGAGGCCTCCACCCACCGCCCGCGCGTCTCGTAGAGCCGGACGAAGATGTCCTGCGACAGATCACGCGCCTCGTCAGGGGAGGCCGCGTATCCCGAGGCAATGGAATACACGCGCCGCTCGAATTGGCGGACGAGGGCCTCCCAGGCGAGGTTGTCGCCCTGTCGGCATCGGTCGAGCAGGCTCGGAAGGTCCATCGTCACCGCGGGTCCCGGGGCGGGCNNTTCGACTCCCGGTGAGCAGCGGCAGGCTCTCGCGAGCCAAGCGCTGACTCCAGGCCGAGCGGAAGATGAGGTGGATGTTCTGCTTCTTCAGTAACTTGGCGACTTTCGCCGTATCCCGCTGCCACGTCGGCGAGAGCGTGCCCTGGTAGACCAGGAAGCCGATGACCTGCGCGTGCCGGGTCGCGGCGAGGGCGCACTGACCGATGAAGCGCTGCACGTCAGGGCTCGGCAGACGGCCCACCCGCGTCCGGGACAACTCGATGGCGACGGCGAGCGACTTCTTTCCGTCGGTGGCGAGCAGGTCGAAGACGTGCTGCGCGCCGAACGCGGAGAGCGAAGCCCAGGCCCCGGAGCTTCTCCAGCAGACCGGACACCCGAGCACGCGTCCCCGGCCCGCCGGCGGAACGCTCGCGCAGGAGGGTGTGCAGCGGCGCGTGTTCGACCACGGGTGGGCGAAGAGGAGCACGCCCCGGTGCCGCGCGGCCAGCCGCGCCGCGGCGGGCAGCACGAACTGCTGCTCCAGGTCCTGCCCCTGCACGAGCTGCTTGGGCAGGGCCCGACGTTCCAGTTCCCGCACGAGGTCCGCCGCGAAACCCGCGATGCTCATAGCGGCCTCCTGGCTTGCGACTTGCGGCCCTTCGACTGGCTCAGGGCCGCCCCGAGCAGAGTCGAGGGGCGACTTTGCGGCCTTCAGCTCACGGCAGGTCTAAAGGCCCGCCCACACGGTCGACTCGAGGCTCTCGATTCTCGGCAGTATCCGACTCTGGGCCGGGAGCCGGACACGGCCCAGGGCCGAGAGTCCAGGGCCGAGAGCCATCCTTCCGGCTCGTGTCCGTTCCGTGTAGCATACCCCCGTCCCGGTCCCCGGTTCTTCAAAGGAAAGGCTCACCATGCTCACGCGCCTCGTGCGGGCCCTGCTCGCCCTCCCGCTCCTCGTCATCGTCGTCTCCGCCGCGCCGGACGTGCAGCCGACCAAGATGCTGCGCTCGCCGACGGTGAGCGCCTCGCAGATCGCGTTTGCGTATGCCAACAACATCTGGGTGGTCGATCGGGCCGGCGGCCGCGCGCGGCGCGTCACCAGCTTCCAGGGACAAACGTCGAATCCTCACTTCTCGCCCGACGGAAAGCTCATCGCCTTCACCGGTGAGTATGCCGGCAACGCCGACGTCTACACGGTCCCCGCGGAGGGCGGAGAGCCGAAGCGACTGACGTGGCACCCGGGCGCCGACTCCGTGCAGGGCTGGATGCCCGACGGCAGGACGATCGTCTTCGCCTCGTCCAGGGCGACGTGGGCGCCGAGCGCGGCGCCGCGCTTCTGGACGGTCCCCGTCGAGGGCGGCGTCGAGGAGCCGATGGCACTGCCGCGCGCCTACCAGGGCAAGATCTCGCCCGACGGGACGCACGTCGCCTACCGGATGAACAACTCGTGGGACGAGGAGCGCCGCGACTACCGCGGCGGCCAGAACCGGCCCATCTGGATCGTGGACCTCAAGACGTTCGACCTGGTCTCGCCGCCATGGACCGACTCGAAGGACATGGACCCGGTCTGGGTGGGCGACACCGTGTACTTCATCTCCGACCGCGATGGCGTCGCCAACGTGTGGTCATACGACACCAGGGCCAGGAAGCTCGCCGAGGTGACGCACTTCACCGACTTCGACGTGAAGACGCTCGACTCGGGCGCAGGCTGGGTCGTCTTCGAACAGGCCGGCGTCGTGCACGAACTCGATCCGAAAAGCGGCCGTGAGCACGTCGTCGACATCGTCGCCGCGGGTGATTTCCCGTGGATGATGCCCCGGTGGGAGGACGTTACCAGCCGGCTGACCAACATGGCGCTCTCTCCCACGGGCAAGCGCGTCGTGGTCGAGGCCCGCGGCGAGATCTTCACGATCCCGGCCGAGAAGGGCGACGTGCGGAACCTCACGAACTCGGCCGGGTCGGCCGAGCGCGACCCGGCCTGGTCGCCCGACGGCAAGTTCGTCTCGTACTTCAGCGACAAGTCGGGTGAGTACCGCCTGGTCATCGAGGACCAGGACGGGCTGAAGCCGCCGCGCGAGATCGCCATGCCCAACACCGGACACTACTACACGCCGTCGTGGTCGCCCGACTCGAAGAAGCTGCTCTTCACCGACACCAGCCTGCACGTCTGGGTCCTCGACGTCGACAGCGGCAAGGCGAAGACGGTCGGTCGGGATCCATGGATGGTGCCGACGCGCACGGTCGACCCGGTGTGGAGCCCCGACTCGAAGTGGGTGGCCTACTCGGCGCACCTCGACTCGCTCTACCGCGCGATCTTCGTGAGCAACGTGGAGACCGGCGAAACCAGGCAGGTGACCGATGGCCTCGCCGACACGATCTGGCCCGCGTGGGACGCCAGCGGGAAGTACCTCTGGTTCCTCGCCTCGACCGACTTCGGACTCCTCTCGCAGTGGCTCGACATGACATCGTACGACCACGCCGAGAGCTTCGGCCTCTACGTCACGGTGCTCAAGAAGGGCGAGGCCAGCCCGTTCCTCCCGGAGAGCGACGAAGACGCCGGGATCGGCAGTGGCAAGCCGTCGGGCGGCGGTCAGCGCGGCGGCGGCCTGGCCGCCGCCGGCGAGACGCCCGAACAGGCGGGCGGCGACCAGCCGGCGCCCGCTCGTGCGTCGCAGAAACCGGTGACCGTGCAGATCGACTTCGACAACATCCAGCAGCGGGTCCTTTCGGTGCCGGGCGTGCCCGTGCGGCAATACTCGAAGCTGCGTGCGGGCGTGGCGGGACAGGTCTTCTACCTCGAGGCCGGGTCCGGCGGCGGGCGCGGCGGCGATGCGACGGGCGCAGGCGGCTCCACGCTCCAGCGTTACCGGCTGAGCGACCGCAAGGCGGCGACGTTCGTCGCCGGCGCCACCGACTTCGCGTTGAGCGCCGATGGGCGCAAGCTGCTCTACCGCGCGGGCGGTGGTGCCGGTGGCGCGCGGGCCGGAGCCGCGGGCGGCGGGCCGAGCCTGTTCCTCGTCGATGCCGATCGCAATCCACCGCAGGCGGGCACCGGGCGCCTGACGTTCACGCTGCGGATGTCCCTCGATCCGAAGCAGGAGTTCGCGCAGATCTTCAACGAGGACTGGCGCAACCAGCGCGACTACCTCTACGTGCCGAACATGCACGGGTCGGACTGGCCGAAGATGAAGACGATGTACGGGCAGTTCCTGCCGTACGTCATGCACCGCGCCGATTTGAACTACCTGATGGACATGATGGGCGCCGAGATCGCCATCGGCCATTCCTACGTCCGCGGCGGCGACATGCCCGAGGTGCCCCCGTCGCCCGGCGGCCTGCTCGGCGCGGACTTCGTCATCGACGCCGGCCGCTACCGGATCGCGCGCATCTACGACAACGAGAGCTGGAACCCCGATCTCCGGGCGCCGCTCGCCTCACCGGGCGTCGACGTGTCGGTCGGCGACTACATCCTCAAGATCAACGGCGTCGAGCTGAAGACGCCCGACAACATCTACCGCCTGCTCGACGGGACGGCGAACCATCAGACGGTGCTCACCGTCAACGCGAAGCCCACGCTCGAGGGCGCGCGGCAGATCACCGTCGTCCCGGTGGCGAACGAGCAGGGGCTGCGCACGCGGGCGTTTGTCGAATCGAACCGCCGGCTGGTGGATCGGCTTTCGAACGGCCAGCTGGCCTACGTCTACCTGCCGAACACGGGGCAGCCTGGCTACACCAGCTTCAACCGGTACTACTTCGCGCAGCAGGACAAGAAGGGCGCGATCATCGACGAGCGGTTCAACGGCGGCGGCTCGGCGGCCGACTACATCATCGACATGCTCCAGCGCGACTTCGACGGCTACTTCAACAACGTGGCCGGCGACCGGAAGCCGTTCACGAGCCCGGCGGCGGGGATCTGGGGGCCGAAGGTGATGATCATCAACGAGATGGCCGGCTCGGGCGGCGACCTGATGCCCTACATGTTCCGCTACCGGAAGGTCGGGCTGATGGTGGGCAAGCGGACGTGGGGCGGCCTGGTCCACACCGCCGACACGCCGACGTTCATCGACGGCGGCTCGGCGATCGCGCCGCGCGGCGGCTTCTTCGGGCGCGACGACAAGTGGGCGGTCGAGAACGAGGGCGTCGGTCCCGACGTCGACGTCGAGAACTGGCCGAAGGACGTCGTCGCCGGCCACGACCCGCAGCTCGAGCGCGCCGTCCAGGAAGCGTTGCGGATGCTGAAGGAGCACCCGGTGGACCGCGCGGTCAAGGAACCGCCGTACCCGGTGTGGGGGAAGCGGAAGTAACGACCCTGGGATCAGGGATCTGGGGTCGGGGGTCGGGGCCGGACGGCACGCGTGACATCAATCCCTGATCCCCGATCCCCGATCCCCGATCCCTACTTGACCGTGTTCCCCTCGATATCGAGCACCACGATCGGGGCGATCCCGGTCGCCTTCAGCGGACCCTCGATCGTGGCGCGGTCGCCGACAATCACGATCGCCAGGTGGTCGAGGTCGATGTGCTGCTTCGCCACCCGCACCATGTCGGCCTTGGTCACCGCGCCGATCTTGGCGCCGTACTGCTGGTAGTAGTCGTCGGGCAGCCCCTGCAGCCAGAGCTGGCCGATGGCCGAACCGATGCTCGTGACCGACCCGAACATCCCGGGCAGGCTCTGCACGAGCGACGCCTTCGACGTCTCGATCTCTTCGTCGGTGACGGGTCGGCTCCCCTGGATGCCCCGCAGCTCCTTCATGAACTCGATCAGGGCCACGTCGCTCTTGGCCGAGATGATGTCGCCGCCGGCGCGGAATGGTCCGGGCCCCTTGCCGAAGCTGAACATCGAGCTCACGCCGTAGCTGAGCCCCTTCTCCTCGCGGATGTTCGCGTTGAGGCGCGACTGGAACATGCCGCCGAGCAGGGTGTTCATCACCTCGATCGCGTAGTAGTCGGCGGTGCTCCTCGGCGGCCCCGTGATGCCGATCGCGAAGGTCGACTGCGCCGCGCCCGGCTTGTCCACGAGGTAGATCGTCGTCGGCGGCTTCGGCGGAAGCGCCGGGTAGGCGAAGGCAGGCTTGCTGCCGCCCGCGGGCCATCCGGCCAGCGCCTTCTCGACCGCGGCCTTCGCAGCCGCCGGCGTGATGTCGCCGACGACGACAATCGTCGCGCGGCCGGGCTGGAAGTAGGCCTTGTGGAACGCCACCACGTCGTCGCGCGTGATGGCCTTCAGCGTGTCCTCGGTGACGATCTGCCCGAAGGGGTGATCGGTCCCGTAGAGGATCTTCGGGAACACCCGGCTCGCCACGGCCCCGGGCTGCGCCTTCGAGGCATTCAGCTGCACGAGCCGCTGCGCCCGGAGCCGTTCCAGCGCCGGCGCCGGGAACGTCGAGTGCCGCAGCATGTCGGCGAGAATGTCGAGCGTTGGCGCGAACTTCGCGGTCGTCGAGACGAATCCGAGCGACCCCGACTCGCTGCCAATCCCGACGTTGACCGAGGTGCCGAGCAGCTGCAGCGCGTTCGACAGCGCCTCGCCGTCGCGTGTCGTCGTGCCCTCGCTCATCATCGACGCCGTGAGGCTGGCGACGCCGCGCCGATTGGCCGCCTCGAACTGGTTGGCCCCGCCCATGACCAGCAGCGAGAAGGAGACCAGCGGCAGGTTGTGCTTCTCGGACACGAACAGCTCAATCCCGTTGGCGAGCGTCGCCTTCGTCCAGGTCGGCACACGAAGCTCTGGCGCCTTGCCTGGCGGGGGAATCTTCGAACGGTCGAGCGGCTGCTGCGCCCGGACGGGCAGCGCGCCGAGCGCCACGATGACGATGGCGGCCGACAGGCGTCGAATGAGGGCTTTCATTACTTCACCTCCGGGCGCGGCGTGTCTTCGGCGCCAGTGACCTTCTTGCTCTGCGGGAGCTTGGACGCCTCATCGGGCTTGCCGTTCGGCACCACGCTCAGCGCGATGCGCCCGCCCGTCAGGTACTTGTTCGCGACGCGCTTGACGTCCGCCGGCGTGACCGACGTGGACTTCTTGTAGGAGACCTTGTAGTAGCCCGCGTCCCCGTGGAATCCGGCCCCCGACGCCAGGTTGAAGGCCTTTCCGAGATTCGACTCGAGGCCGCGCACGAAAGACAGCTCCTCGCCGGCAATGGCCTTCTGGACCTCCTCGGCCGTCGGACCCTCTGCCTTGAGCTTCGCGATGACCCCGTCGATCGTCGTTTCGATCTCGGTCAGCGAGTGGCCCGGCCTCGGGGTCGCCACCACCATGAACTCGCCGACGTCCTCGTTCGAGTTCTGGTAGGCCGACACGCTCGCGGCTGCCTGCTGGTCGTACACGAGCGCCTTGGTCAGCCGCGCCGTTCGTGGTCCGGCCAGGATGGCGCCGAGGACATCGAGCGCGAACTGGTCGTCGTTCTTCTCCCCGATCGTCGGCCACTCGAGATAGAGCCGCGAGACCTGGACGCGGTCTTCGTAGTGGAACCGGCGCTCCGCAGGAAGCGTGGCCGGCGCGACGACGGGCCGGACGACCGGCTTGCCGCGCGCGATGTCGCCGAAGTATTTCGCGACCCACGCCCTGGCCTGCACGGGATCGAAGTCGCCGACGATCGCCATGAATGCGTTGTTCGGCACGTAGTAGGTCCTGAAGAAGTTCTTCACGTCGTCGGCCGACGCGGCGCTCAGGTCCTCCATGCTGCCGATGACGTCCCATGAATAGGGGTGGGCGGCCGGGTAGGTCGCCCGGGCGAGGATTTCACCCACCTTGCCGTACGGCTGGTTGTCGACGCCCTGCCGGCGCTCGTTCTTGACCACATCGCGCTGCGCGTTCAGCTTGGCGAGATCGAGCGTGTCGAGCAGGAAGCCCAGGCGGTCCGACTCGAGCCACAGCGATGACTCGAGATAGTTGGACGGCACGGTCTCGTAGTAGGTCGTGGAGTCGTTCCCCGTCCCGGCGTTGTTGCCGCCGCCGACCCCCTCGGTCAGCTTGTCGTGGAGGCCGTAAGGCACATGGGCAGACCCCGTGAACATGGTGTGCTCGAACAGGTGGGCGAACCCGGTCCGCCCGGGGACCTCGTTCTTGGATCCGACGTGGAACATGATGGTCACGGCCAGCGTCGGGGTCGTGTGGTCCGGCGAGAGGATGACCGTCAAGCCGTTCGGCAGCGCGTAGCTCTCGAACGAGATCTTGATGACATCAGGCGCGGGCTGCGTCGCCGGTGGCGGCTGCTGGGCGGCCGCCATCGAGGCGAGCGCCACGAGCGCGATCCAGACCAGTTTGCGGGTTGGTATCGGCACGGCAGGGTTACTCCTTGAAAAGAGTGCGCCGGACAATCTTACTCCCGATATAATCGCGCATCCCACCGTTGCCTTCCTGGAGGCTCTCGATGAAGCAGCACGCGTTGATGGGGTTCGGGGTAGCGCTCGCGCTCGCGTTCGCTGGCCAGTCGCTCATCGGCCAGTCGGGACAGACGCCCGCAGCGGCTCCGACCGTGTCCGGTCCGTTCGACTCGCTGCACTTCCGGCAGATCGGCCCGGCGTCGATGTCCGGCCGCATCTCGGATCTCGCCGTCTACGAAGCCAACCCGGCCATCTTCTACGTCGGCACCGCGCACGGCGGCGTATGGAAGACGACCAACGCCGGCACGACGTTCGAGGCCGAGTTCCAGGACCAGGGGCTCATCTCGATCGGCGACGTCACGGTGTCGCAGTCGAACCCGGATCTCGTCTGGGTCGGCACCGGTGAATCGAACAACCGCCAGAGCACCTCGTGGGGCGACGGCGTCTACAAGTCGACCGACGGCGGCAAGACGTGGGCGAGCATGGGCCTGCGCACCTCCCGCCACATCAACCGCATCGTCATCGACCCGCGCGACAACAACGTGGTCTTCGTCGCGGCGACGGGCAGCCTGTGGGGGCCGGGCGGCGAGCGCGGCGTGTTCAAGACGACCGACGCCGGGAAGACCTGGAAGCTGGTGCTGAAGGTGGACGAGGACACCGGGGCGAACGACCTCGTGATGGACCCGGGAACCAGCAAGGTCCTTTACGCGTCCACCTACCAGCGCCGCCGCTCGGCCTGTTGCATGAACGGCGGGGGCCCCGGCAGCGGAATCTGGAAGTCGACCGACGCCGGCGAGACCTGGACGCGGATGAAGGGCAACGGACTGCCCGACGGCCCGCTCGGGCGGATCGCCATCGACGTCTACCGGAAGCGGCCAAACGTTCTCTACGCGTCGATCGAGGGGCCGGTGGCCCCGGCGGCGGGGCGCGGCGGGGCGGGCGGCGGCGCGGCCGCGGGCGGAGAAGAGACGCTCGGCGGCCCGCCTTCGGCTTCGGCGGGGCAAGCGGGTAGGGGCGGTGGCGCTAGCGGCGTCAACACGACGCCGACTGGTCTCTACCGTTCGGACGACTCGGGCGCGACGTGGCGCAAGGTGAACAACGCCAACCCGCGGCCGATGTACTTCAGCCAGGTGCGCATCGACCCGAACGATCCCGAGGTCGTCTACCTCGGCGGCGTCGACTTGCACCAGACGCTCGACGGCGGCAAGACGATCAACACGGCGGCCGCGTCGCACACCCACTCGGACCATCACGCGTTCTGGATCGACCCGGCCAACTCGAATCACCTGATGACCGGCAACGACGGCGGCCTGGCCGTGTCGTTCGACATGTCGAAGACGTGGGTGTTCTTCCCGAACCTGCCGGTGGGCCTCTTCTACCACGTGAGTGTCGACATGGCGACGCCGTTCAACGTGTGCGGCGGCATGCAGGACAACTACGACTGGTGCGGGCCGAGCCAGGTGCGCGGCGTCGCGGGCATCGGCAACCACAACTGGACGACCATCCAGGGCGGCGACGGGTTCGTCGCGCTGCAGGACCCGACCGACTTCCGCGTCGTCTACTCGGAGTCGCAGGACGGCAACATGACGCGGTACGACCGCGTCACCGGCGAGTCGATGAGCATCCGCCCGCAGGCCGCCCCCGGCGAGCCGCCGGTCCGGTTCCAGTGGGACACGCCGCTCACGATGTCGCCTCATGACCCGAAGGTGATTTACGCCCCAGGCAACAAGGTGTTCCGCTCGGCCGACCGCGGCCTGTCCTGGACCGCCGTCAGCCCGGACCTCACCGGCAACGCGAACCGCGACGCCATCGAGACGATGGGCGTGAAGGGCAGCGACATCCAGATCTCGCGCAATGACGGGATCGCCGCCTGGCCCGCCATCACGACGTTCGCCGAGTCGCCCAAGCGGGCCGGCCTGCTCTACGCCGGCACCGACGACGGGCACCTGCAGGTGACGCGGGACGGGAAGACCTGGACCGACGTGATCGGGAAGGTGCCCGGCCTCCCGAAGGACGTCTACGTCTCGCGCGTGGTCCCGTCGCGCTTCGATGAAGCCACCGTGTACTGCACCTTCGACGGGCACCGCCAGAACGACTTCGCGACCTACATCTACGCGAGCACCGATTACGGGCAGACCTGGCGCGCGGTGAACGCGAACCTCACGGGAGAGGTGGCGCGCACGCTAACCGAGGACACGAGGAACCCGGACGTGCTCTACCTCGGCACCGAGACGGGGCTGTTTGTCTCGACCGACCGGGCGAAGAGCTGGGTGCGCGTGAAGGCCAACCTGCCGACCGTGCGCATCGACGAGATCACGCTCCACCCGCGCGACAACGCGATGATCCTGGCGACGCACGGCCGGTCGATCTGGATTCTCGACGAGATCGCGCCCTTCCAGGAGCACGCCGCGGCGCAGGCGGCCGAGGCGAAGCTCTACACGCCGCCGGCCGCGGTGATGTATCGCCGCCCGGCGTCGGACCGGAACTACGAGTTCTGGGGCGACCAGACGTTCTTCGGTGAGAACCCGCCGCAGGCGGCCGTCATCGCGTGGCAGCTCAAGAAGACGGCGGGCGAGGTGAAGCTCTCGATCGCCGACGCCGCCGGCCACGAGGTGCGGGAGATCTCGGGCGCGGTGCTCTCGGCGAGCAACAAGGCCGGCTACCAGGCCGCGTGCTGGGATCTCCGCGTGCAGCCGCTCCCGCCTCCGCCTGCGGCGACGGCGGGCAGGGCCCGGGGTACTGGAGGCGCGCAGGCCGGCGGCGCGCCGGCGGCGGCC
>PMKG01000211.1 GCA_003157675.1 Acidobacteriota bacterium | reverse complement strand
TCGACGTGCAGCGGGTGCAGGGCGAACAGGCAGGCCACCAGCGCCGACCTCCACCGCGCCCCCGTCATCCGCCTGAGGACGAGGAACAGCAGCAGCGCGCTGAGCAGGTGCAGGACCAGGCTGACCAGGTGATGGGCGCCGGCATTCACGCCGAACGCCTGGACGTCGGTCATGTGCGACAGCCAGGTGAGCGGGAACCAGTTACCGTCGTGACCGGTCGTGAAGGCCCAAGCGACGCCGGACGAGGTGAGCCCCTGGAGGACGTGTGGGTTCGCCGTGACGTACTCGGGATCGTCGTGCGTGAGGAAGCCGTGCGTCCGCACCTGGGCGTAAACCAGCGTCGTCGCGAGGGCCAGCGCGATGACGATGGCAAGATCGACCCACCGGAGACGTGTCGACGGGACGGGCGAGACGACGAGTGGAGGACGGGCCGGATCGGGATCCGGTTTCGCCGCGTGCGAGGGTTGGGAACGCCGGCGGTGGCTCATGGACTCCGGTTTGCGCAGAGGGCGCCCACACAGTCTACAGGCAAGCCGGTCGCGGATGCCATCGGCCACCAGGAGTGGTACAGTCCCAGAGACATGTCACGACATTCCCGTCGCGCGAGCAGCGCTCCCAGCCGCGAGGCCACGGCGACAGACGAGGTTCCACGGTCCGGGAGCTGGTGGGCGCCGGCGCTCGCGCTGGCCGCGATCCTGATCTTCGTGGCCGTGGTCCGCCTCGGCGTGGCGGCGACGCCGCTCGAGCGCGACGAGGGCGAGTACGCCTACGCGGGTCAGCTGATCCTGCAGGGCACGCCTCCGTACGCGGCGGCCTACAACATGAAGTTCCCCGGCACCTACTACGCCTACGCCGCCATCCTCGCCGTGTTCGGAGAGACGCCTGCCGGGATCCGGGAAGGCCTGCTGCTCGTCAACGCGGCGACCATCGTGCTGGTGTTCCTCGTCGGCCGGCGCTCTCTCGGGACGCGCTCGGCCGTCGTCGCGGCGTGGGTGTTCGCCCTGCTGTCGATGTCGCCACGGATCATGGGACTGTTCGCCCACGCCACCCATTTCGTCCTGCTGCCGCTGGTGGCGGCCCTGTGGATTGTCGTCGGCCGCGCGCCGACCACGTGGCGGCGCGCGCTCCTCGCCGGCGTGCTGGCCGGCCTCGCCGTGCTCATGAAACAGCACGCGGTGGTGTTCGTGCCGGCGGTGGCCGCGTTCGTGCTGTGGCGGGATTGGAGAACCTCCGGGACGGGACTCTCGCGCGTGATGCCCGCCGGCCTCGTGCTGGCGGGAGCGGCCGCGCCGTTCGCCATGCTCTGCGCGGCGCTGGCGCTCTACGGCGTCTTCGGCACGTTCTGGTTCTGGACGATCGACTATGCCCGCGCGTATGTGTCTGTGGTCCCGCTGTCGGCGGCCCCCGGGATCTTCGCGGCGGGCTGGAGGACGGTCACCGAATCGAGCCTCCCGCTGTGGGTCTGCGGCGGCGTCGGGATGATCCTGCTGTGGGCCACCCGGTGGCCGGCCGAGGTCCGGGTGTTCCTCACTGGCCTCGCCGTGGCGTCGCTTGGCGCGATGACGCCGGGCTTCTACTTCCGCGAGCACTACTTCATCCTGCTGCTGCCGGCGGTCGCGCTCCTGGCCGGTGTCGGCGTCGAGACCATGAGTCGGTGGCGCTGGCGGGCGCTGCCGGACTGGCTGGCCGGCGGCGTCGCGCTCGCGCTGGTGGGCGCCTGTTCGGCCGTGTTCATCGTCGGCCAGCGGGCGACGCTGTTTGCCGCTTCGCCCGACGATGTCAGCCGGGCGGTCTACCAGTCGGCGTATTTCGTCGATGCGCGCGAGGTGGCGCAGCGCCTTTGGGAGGCCACGGCGCCGGACGACCGGATCGCGGTGCTCGGATCGGAGCCGGAGATCTACTTCTACGCGGGCCGCCGCGCCGCGACCGGCTACATGTACACCTACGCGCTCATGGAGCCGCAGCCGTACGCCGCGCGCATGCAGGACGAGATGATCCGGCAGGTGGAGGCCGCCCATCCGAAGTTCCTCGTGGCCGTGCTCAACCAGTCCTCGTGGTTGATGCGCCCGGACTCGGAGCGGCGGATCCTCGAGTGGATCCCCCGCTATCTCGAGACCTGCTACGACCAGATCGACGTGGTTGGCTCGTCCGGCGCGGCGGAGGCCTTCCAGGTCTATCGCTGGAAGAACGACCACGCCTGTCACGCCGGTTCGTAAGGCCCGAGTCTCTGGAACTGCGGGCCGAAATGGCGTAGCATCGACTCGGAGGGGGTCATGCGGTCGATCATCTCGGCGGCGCTGCTCGCGCTGGCGGCGACCGCCTGCATAGGCTTGTCTCCGTTCGATCCTGCCACGCGGCCCACGATCGCCCGGATCCAGCCGTCGACGGCTGCCGTGGGCGACCAGATCACCATCACCGGCACCGGGTTCACCGCCACCGACAACGCCCTGAAGTTCGGCGCCGGCTACATCCTCAAGCTCCCGTCGGCCGACTCCACGTCCATTCGCCTGACTCTGCCGTCTTACCTTGGTGTGTGCCCTCCGAACCAGGAGATCTGCGTCGCGCTCGCGCTGCCGATGGCGCCGGGGGACTACAAAGTGTCGGTCGTCAACGCGAACGGCACGAGCAACGACATCTCGTTCCAGGTGATCACGAAATAGGCCCGGGTCGGTGAAAGTGCCGGGTCCAAAGACGCGGCGGCTCGGGCATAATACGTTCGCGCCCTGCTGCGAGTGCGCTCGGGCCCGGCCAGCGGGCCCGGGGCGCCGTAAAGGAAGAGTCTGAACAGCCTCGCCGCACTCCGCACCGCCCTGCCCGGCACGCGTGTCTCGCGCGCGGTCGCCGTGGCGCTCGCGATCAACGTCCTGACCGCGTGGTTCAACGGCGGCTACCTCCATCCGGACGAGCACTGGCAGATCGTCGAGTTCGCCTGGTACAAGCTCGGGCACCAGCCGGTGTCGGTGCTGCCGTGGGAATTCGCCGCCCATGCCCGTGCCGGATTCCTCCCGTGGCTCACCGCCGCAGTCGTCACGCTCATGCGGGCGGCCGGCGTGTTCTCGCCGTTCGTCGCGGCCTTCCTGCTGCGGCTGGCCTCGGCGCTGCTCGGCCTGTGGGTGTCGCTGAGGCTGGCAGTCTGGATCCTGCCGACGATCCGCCGGCTGGAGTACCGTCGGCTGGCGTTCTACGGCACGCTCTTCCTGTGGGTCGCCCCGTTCCTGCACGCGCGCTTCTCGGCCGAAAGCTGGGGCGCTTCACTGATGTTCCTCGGCCTGACGCTGCTGCTCGACGCGGACGCCGCGTGCGGCACGGGCGGGGAGCGATCGAATGTGTCGATGCCGGCCCGCGCCGCGGCGCTCGCCGCCTGTGCCGGTCTTGCGTGGGGGTTCGCCTTCTTCTGCCGCGTGCAGATGGCGCCGTCGATCGTGGGCGCGGGCCTGTGGCTGCTCGTCTATCGGCGTGGGACGTGGCGGTTGCTGGCCGTCGCGGTGGCGGCATTCGTCGTCGCCTCGGTGGCGAACGTCGCGATCGACCACTGGCTGTACGACGCGTGGGTGTTCACGCCGTTCCAGTACTTCAACGTCAACGCCCTGCAGGGCAGGGCGGCCGCGCTCGGAACTTCGCCGTGGTGGATGACCGTGGCGCCGCTCCTGCTGCTGGTGCTGCCGCCGTTCAGCGTCCTCGCGCTGGCGGCGCTCCTCATCGGCGCGTGGACCTGCCGGCGTCACGTGCTCGCGTGGACGATGGTGCCGTTTGTCGTCGCCCATGCGGCCGTCGGGCACAAGGAACTGCGGTTCATGGTGCCGATGCTCTTCCCCATCGTGCTCGCGCTGCCCGTCGCGCTCGACCACCTGCCGGCCCGCCTTGCGGCGTGGCTCGACGCGCCACGCCTGACCGCGCTGCGCGCGGTGTCGCTGTGGCTGATCGTGATCTCGAACACCGCGGCGCTGGTGGTCGTCACGTTCATCACCGCGTCGCCGACGTTCCCGCTGATCGAGAAGGTCGCCGAGCTCGGCGGCTCGCACCCCGCCCGCCTGCTGGTGATTCCCACCGGGCCCGCCCAGCATGGCCTGGACCCCTGGCAGGGGATGACCTTCTATCGGCCCGACACGGTATCGGCGGAACTGGTGCCCGACGGGCCCGACCTCGTGCGCGCCGCCAGCGCGCCGGCCGGCACCACCGTGCTGGTGCTGGAGGCCGGTCGGACGCCTCCAGCCTCCCTGTCCGCAGCCGGCGTCCGGTGCGTGCCCCGCGCCGTCTCGCTCGCGCGAATGACGGACCGCTTCGACCTGGTCGGTCTGATCGCCAACAAGCCTGTGTGGACATTGTGGGAGGTCGAGCGCTGAGGCGTCCCCGCGGGCCGCGCGGGAACCTCGACCCGGCGCCGCACGTCTACGGTCACGAGGAGATCGAATGACCCTCGTGCAGGACCTGCACTCAGCCATCCGCGGCCTGTTGCGCGATCGCGCCTATACCACGCTTGCCGTGCTGTCGCTCGCGTTCGGCATCGCGGCCAACACGCTCATCTTCTCGCTCGTTGACGGCGTGCTCCTGCGGCCGCTTCGGTACCGCGAGCCCGACCGGCTCGTGGCGGCCAACGAGGTCGTGATCGAGCTCTCCAAGACCTATCCCAGGCTGCCCGTCTCGGCGCGGCACTACTTCGAGTGGAAGGACCGGATCCGATCCTTCTCGCAGGTCGGCATCATCGACGGGCGGCGCGCCGTGCTCACGGGCACGGGCGACCCCGAGCAAGTCGAGGCGGCCCGGGTGTCGTCGACGCTGCTGCCGATGCTGGGCGCGAGGGTCCGGCTCGGCCGGCTGTTCCTGGACGAAGAGGATCAGCCCGGCCGGAACCCGGTCGCCGTGCTGACCGACGCACTCTGGACGCGGCGCTACGCCGGAGATCCCACGATTGTCGGGCGTACGATCACCGTCGATGGCACGCCGCGCACCGTCGTCGGTGTCCTCGAGGCCGGCTTCCGCCTGCCGTCGAGCGACCCCGGGCAGATCGTGGCCATGCCCGACCGAGCGCAGATCTACACGCCCATCGCGTTCAACCGGGGCGCGCAGGAGTGGGGCGGTCCGTTCAACTACAGCGTGATCGCCCGCCTCAGGCCGGGCCGCACGCTCGCGCAGGCCGCGAGCGAGCTCAACATCCTGGAGGCGGAGATCTCGACGCACATCCCGGAGAAGATGCACGTCGCGGCGGTGCTGACGCCGCTGCAGGACGAGGTCACGGGAGGTTCGCGGACGCCGCTGTTCATCCTGCTGGCCGCCGTCGGCGCCGTGCTGCTCATCGTCTGCGTCAACCTCGCCAATCTCGCGTTGGCGCGCGGCGCGGCCCGGGCAACGGACGTCGCCATCCGCCTGGCGCTCGGCGCCACGCCGTGGCAGACGCTTCGGGCGACGCTCGTCGAGAGCCTGTGCCTCGGATTCGCCGGCGGCGCGCTCGGCACGCTCTGCGCCTGGGTAGGCCTGAAAGTACTCGTGGCGCAGGCGCCGATCGACCTGCCGCGGCTCGACGAGGTGGCGCTCGATGTCAGGATCCTCGGCTTTGCGCTCGGCCTGTCATGGCTGACGGGGCTCCTCTTCGGCGCCCTGCCGGCGTGGCGCGCGATGCGGGTTCCTCCCCAGGCCACGATGGGCGGTCAGTCGCGGACGGTTACCGACGGGCGTGGCGGGCGCCTCACGCGGAATCTGCTGGTCGGCGCCGAGACGGCGCTGAGCGCCGCATTGCTGGTCGTCGCCGGCCTGCTCATCGCCAGCTTCGTCCGGCTGCTCGGCGTCGACGCCGGGATTCGAGCCGACCATGTCGTGACGACGCAGCTGACGTTGCCGCGGAAGGCCTATCCCACCAAGGAGGCGCGGGAAGCGTTCTATCGGCAGGCGCTCGATCGAGTGGCCGGCGTCCCGGGCGTCACCAGCGTGGCGCTCGTCTCGCAATTGCCGCTTCAGGGCGAGACCTGGGTCGACGTAATCAGGCGGCCCGGGGACACACGGCCGGTGGCGGAGCTTCCCCCGATCAACTTCCGGTTCTGCAGCCCGGAGTACTTCCGCGCGATGGGCATTCCCATCGTCGCGGGGCGCGGCTTCACCGAGGCCGATCGGACGAGGAAGCTGGCCGTCATTTCGGAATCGATCGCGCGCCTGATCTGGCCGCACGAGGACCCGGTCGGCCAGGCGTTCGGCCGGGGGACCGCGGCCGATGAACCTCCGATGATCGTGGCGGGCGTCGTGCGCGACGTCAGCGTGGGACTCGCGTCGCGGCCCGTGGCGACGCTGTACATCCCATACTGGGACACGGGCGAGATCCCCGACTACTACATGGCCGTCCGCCACTCGGGGGCGGACACGCTGGCGCCCGCGCTTCGGCGCGCGATCTGGGGCGTCGACCGCGACGTCGTCGTCGGCGACGTGCGGACGATGGACCAGGTGCTGTCGGCCTCGGTTGCGGCTCGACGCTTCGAGCTGGCGCTGGTGACGATCTTCGCCGGCGCGGCGATGGTGCTCGCCTGCCTTGGGATCTACGGCGTCGTGTCGTGGTCGGTCACCAGGCGCCGGAACGAGATCGGCATCCGGATGGCGCTCGGCGCCGGCAGCGGACGCGTCTGCCGGATGATCGTCGGCGAGGGCATGCGGCCGGTGCTCGTCGGGCTGGCCGCGGGCCTGCTGGCCGCCTGGCTGCTCGGCCGTGTGGTGTCGAGCGTGCTTTTCGGCATCAGTCCTCACGACGGCTGGACGATGGCGGCGGTGAGCGGCGTGCTGGCGGCGGTGAGCGCCGCGGCCTGTTACCTGCCCGCGCGGCGTGTCACGCGCGCCGACCCGCTCGGTGCGCTGCGGTACGAATAGAGACGACAGGCCAGCCCGCCGGCTCACCCATCCCGCGGCCTGACCCCGGCAAGGGACGAGGGTGTCTTGGAGGAACAGGAGGCGGACCCTCGACGTGCTCCCGCGTCTGACGGCAGAGTAAGATCGCTCTCGTCACAAGGAGAACGCCCCATGGTTCGAGTCTCGTCTCGCCTGGTCGATGTCGCCTACGTTCTGCTGCGGGTGATGACGGGGCTGCTGTTCGCCGAACACGGCCTGCAAAAGCTGTTCGGCCTGATCGGCGGAACCCGGATGCCGCTCATGTCCGAGTTCGGCCTGGCCGGGGTGATCGAGTTCTCGGCCGGCCTGATGGTCGCCTTCGGCGTGTTCCCGCGGTGGGCGGCGTTTGTCGCGTCGGGCGAAATGGCCGTCGCGTACTTCACCGTGCACGCGCCGCACGGATTCTGGCCCGTTCAGAACCACGGCGAGCTGGCCGTGCTCTACGGCTTCGTTTTCCTCTTCATCGCGGCCCACGGCGGCGGCAAGCTGACGCTGACGCGCGATTGAGGAGCAGTTGACAAGCCTCCTGCGACCCGGATAGCGTAGCAACGCTCGCCCCCTTCCGCGCCGCTTGGCGCCGCTGACGCTGACGTTCATGGTCCATTTGCCGCATCCCCCCGCCACGTGGCCGCCCGACGCCTGCACCGACGTGCTCGCGGTCCGCCGGGAAGGGTCTGCCAGGCCCTGCCGTCCACTGCGGGCCGGTGGCGACATCACGGCGGCGGCTCACCTCGCCGTCCTCCTGTTCGCGACGCTCTTCCTCGGCGTGTTCGCCGTGGCCTGGCCGTTTGCGGAAGCCAGCGTCGACCGCTGCGAGCGCGCACGGTGTCCCGGCTCCCGCTTTCCGACAATCGCGGCCGCGACGCGGATGCCGCCGACCGAGGCGCCGCCGGCCGGTGATCCGACAAGCGGCCTTGGCGACCCCTGGCTGCTTCAGAGCCGCCGGCATCAGGCCGCCGACCCGCTGCAGGGGGGATCGGCGCGGCTGCTTCACCGGCTGGCGTCGGTGAGCGACCGGGCGCTCGACCGCTCGGCGCCCGGTGTCCCGTCCTCATCGAGTGCTCATCTGGCATCGCCTGCCGGACGCGTCGTGATCGACGCCACGCCCGGCCGCGGAGTGTCCTATGTCCGAACGTCTGCCTCGCGCGGGCCGCCGCACCGTCGCTTTCGCTGCACTGATGTCTGCCGCGCTCTTCTCTCCGCCCGCCGTCGCCCGGCAGGCCGGCGATCCCGCCGGTCAGTCTCCGACCCCAGCCGCGCCGCCCTCGATTCCCTGGTACCAGACGATCTCGATCAACGGGCTCGTGTCGACGTCCTACGTCGTCGACTTCAACGCCCCGGCCTCGCGCACGATCCCCTTCCGCGTGTTCGACGCGTCTGATCGGACGATCGAACTCGATGTCGTCGAGCTGGTGGTGCAGCGCGCGGTCAGCAAGCCCGGCGACGCGGGGTTCCGCGCCGATCTCACGTTCGGGACCTCCGTGCCGCGCGTCACTGCGGCGGTCGGGCTGTTCCGCGACGAATCGGGCCAGGCGGGGGACCTCGACGTGCAGCAGGCGTTCCTGAGCTACATCGTGCCGACTGGCCGAGGGGTGCGCGTCGAGGCGGGGAAGTTCGTCACGCACATCGGGTACGAGGTCATCGAAGGGTACGATGGGACGAACGACAATCACTCGCGCGGACTCCTGTTCGGGTATGCGGAGCCATTCACGCACACGGGGCTTCGCATCAGCTACCCGTTCAGCGACCGGGTTTCGGCGCAGGTGCTGGTCGTCAACGGTTGGGACGATGCCCGGGACAACAACAGCGGGAAGTCCATCGGCGCGCAGGTGGCGGTGACGCCGTCCCCGCGCGTGTCGCTCACGGCCGGCTACATCGGCGGGCCCGAGCAGGCGAACAACAACTCCAACCTGCGCCACCTCCTGGACCTGATCGCCACCGTCAAGGCCACGCCGGCGCTCACGCTGACGGCGAACTACGACTATGGCCACGAGGCGGAGGTGACGCTGGCGGAATCGGCCGGCGGCGGCGTCCGCGACTCGTCCTGGCAGGGCCTCGCGGGCTACGCGCGCTACGGGTTCACCAGCCGGACCGCGGTGACCCTTCGCGGCGAGTGGTTCGACGATCCGCAGGGCGCGCGCACCGGCGTTGCGCAGACGCTGAAAGAGATCACCGTCACGCCGGAGTGTCGCCTCCAGCAGTCGCTCATCGTCCGCGGCGACCTGCGGCGTGACTGGTCCGACCGGACCGTGTTCGAACTCTCCGGCGGCGCGTCCGGCCGAAGCCAGGTGACGCTCAGCGTCAACGCGCTGTTCGTGTTCTGACGTCCGCCGGGCCACGCGCCCGGTGTCCCGGCCGGAGGCCGGGTGTTCGTGTCGCGACGGTTCGCATGCGCCTCGGACGACGAGAGCCGGTCCGTCCACCTCGCACTGATCGGGTTCGTGTTCACGAAGGAGCCACCATGCACTGGGACACTGGGAACATCGGATTCATGCTGGTCTCGACCAGCCTCGTCATGTTGATGACGCCGGGCCTCGCCTTCTTCTACGGCGGCCTGGTCGGCCGGAAGAACGTGCTCACCATCATGATCCAGAGCTTCGTCTCCATGGGGGTGACGACGGTGCTCTGGGCCATCTGCGGATACTCGATGTGCTTCAGCGGAAGTTACGGGGACGCCGCGAACCCTGACTTCTTCGGCGTCATCGGGAACTTCCGCCACGCCTTCCTGATGAACATGGGGCCGACCACGGGCTTCCCAGCCTCGCCGACGCTGCCGCTCATCGTTTTCGTGGCCTACCAGATGATGTTCGCGCAGATCACGCCGGCCCTGATCACGGGCGCGTTCGCCAATCGCGTCCGCTTCAAGGCGTACCTGCTCTTCCTCATCGCGTGGCTGCTGCTCGTCTACTTCCCGTTCGCGCATATGGTCTGGGGCGGCGGCATCCTGCAGAAGAGCGGAGTGCTCGACTTCGCGGGCGGCATCGTCGTGCACTGCATCGCCGGCATGGCGGCGCTCGCCGCGGTGTTCTACGTGGGGCGGCGGAAGGTGCAGGACAAGGGGCCGCATAGCATCCCGCTGGTCGCCCTCGGCACCGGGCTGCTGTGGTTCGGGTGGTACGGCTTCAACGCGGGCAGCGAGCTGAAGGTGGACCCGGTGACGTCGCTGGCGTTCCTCAACACCGACGTGGCCGCGTCGTTCGCCGCGATCACCTGGCTCATCCTCGCCTGGATCATCGAGAAGAAGCCGAAGTTCGTCGGCCTGCTCACCGGGTCGATCGCGGGCCTGGCGGCGGTCACGCCCGCGGCCGGCTACGTCAGCACGGCCACGGCCATCCTCATCGGCATCCTCGCCAGCATCGTGTGCTACTACGCGATCTGGCTCAAGAACCGCCTCGACTGGGACGACGCGCTCGACGTGTGGGGCGTGCACGGCGTCGGCGGCATCCTCGGCGTGATCTGCCTGGGCCTGTTCGCCTTCAAGGCGGTCAACCCCGACGGCGGCGCCGACGGGCTGCTGCACGGCAACCCGGCGTTCTTCCTGAAGGAAGTCGGGTCGGTGCTCTTCGCCGCGGTCTACGCGTTCGTGTTCACCTACCTGATGCTGATCGTCATCAACCGGATCACGCCGGTCAAGGTGAGCAAGGACGAGGAGGAACTCGGCCTCGACGAGGTCGAGCACGGTGAAGTGGCGTATCTGTAGCTCGACGGCCGATGTCGACGGCCGGGACTGCAACCGGCCGCCGACGCGCTACAATGTGCGGCCATGACCCGATCCACCTTCTGCCTGACCGCCCTGGCGGCCGCCTGCGCCGTCGCGCTGACGTCCGCCCAGTCGAAAAAGCCCGCTGCGCCCGCCGCTCCGGTCGCGCCGTTCAGCATCGTCGAGGCGACGATTCCCGAGATGCGCGCCGCCATGGAGCAGGGGCGCGTGACCTCGAAGGAACTGGTGCGCCAGAGCCTCGAGCGCATCGCCACCTACGAGAAGACGCTCAACGCCACGATCGCCGTCAATCCGCACGCGATCGAGGAGGCCGAGGCGCGTGACGCCGAGCGCGCCCAGAAGAAGATCCGCGGCCCGCTGCACGGGATCCCGGTGGCGCTCAAGGACAACATCCACACGACCGAGATGCCGACCACCGGCGGCGCGCTCGCCTTCACCGGGTTCGTGCCGCCCTACGAGGCGACGCTCACGAAGAACCTGCGCGAGGCCGGCGCGATCATCGTCGCCAAGACGGTCATGACCGAGCTCGCCAACTGGGTGGCGACCGGCATGCCCACCAACTACAGCGCGGTCGGCGGCTACGGCATGAACCCGTACGATCCGCGGCGCGACCCGCGGGACACCGCCGACGGGCGGCCGATCCTCCAGACCGGCGGGTCGAGCTCGGGCATCGGCACGGCGGCGAGCTTCTGGGCGGCCAACGTCGGCACCGAGACGTCGGGGTCGATCCTCAGCCCCTCGAACCAGAACATGCTGGTCGGCATCAAGCCGACCGTGGGCCGCATCAGCCGCTACGGCGTGATCCCGATCACGGCCGACCAGGACACGCCCGGTCCGATGGCGCGCACCGTCACCGACGCGGCGATCATGCTCGGCGCGCTCGAAGGGGCCGCGCCGGATCCGAACGACGCCGCGACCGGGACGTGCACGGCGCCGCCGGGACGCGACTACACGCGCTTCCTGAACCCGGGCGGCCTCAAAGGCGCCCGCATCGGTATCCCGCGCGCCTCGTTCTACGAGCGCGTCACGCTGCCGGGCGCGACGCAGCCGCGCGGCGGCCTGAACGCCGAACAGGCCAAGATCATGGCCGAGGCGATCGAGATCCTGAAGCAGCAGGGCGCGATTGTGGTCGACCCGGCGGACATCCCGAGCGTGGTAGCCAAGGAGGCCAAGGACAACTTCCTGCTCTGGTCGACCTGCGGCAGCCTCGACAGCGGGAAGGGGAAGGATGCCGACTGCTCGATCGTCCTCAAGTACGGGATGAAGCGCGACATCAACGCGTGGCTGGCGTCGCTCGGGCCGACCGCGCCGGTCAAGACGCTCACCGAGCTGCGCCTGTGGAACGTGGCGCACCAGCGGGCGAACGCGATCAAGTACGGCCAGGCGCTGCTCGACATCTCCGACGAGATGGACGTGCGCGCCGACCGCGCGCGCTACCAGGCCGACCGCGAGAAGGACATCCGCCTGAGTGCGACCGAGGGCATCGACGCGGTCATGAAGCAGTACAACCTCGACGCGCTGCTGTTCCCCGGCGGAAACGGCGCCGCGATCGCGGCGAAGCCCGGCTACCCGACGATCATCGTGCCGTTCGCCTTCCTGCCGAACGTGCCGTTCGGCGGGGGAGCGCGGGGAGGCGGCGGGGAGGCGGGCGGTCCGTCGGCGCTGCCGGCCGGCTTCGACCCCAAGCCGTCGCCCTTCGGCGTGGCCTTTACCGGCGGCGCCTGCAGCGAGCCGAAGCTCATCGAGATCGCTTACGCCTTCGAGCAGGCCACGAAGCGGCGCGTCGCGCCCAAGCTCAAGTAGGGGCGGCGGAACGCGGCGCTTCGGGGCTCTCGGCTCTGGGCTCTCGGCAGCGTCCGGCTCAAGGCTCACGCCCAGAGCCGCGCTACGCGTGCGTCCAGATCGCCGACAGGACGCGCACCGCGTTCCCGCCCAGGATGAGCTCGATGTCCGCATCACTGTAGCCGCGCCGGATGAGCCCCTCGGCAAGATCGAACATCCGCTTCGGATGGTCGAGCCCCTTCACCGAAATCCGGCCGTCGGTGTCGGCGTGGTACTGATACCGCGCGAAGTTCGGCTGCGAGGAGGGCTGGAACCCGCCGCCGTTCACCGGGTTCGCGTTGCCGACGATGTCGAGATCAGACCCGACGGCGAGATGCTGCACGCCGACCAGGCGCGCGACGTGATCGAAGTGATCGAGCACGTGCTCGATCGTCACCGGTTCGACGGCCGGGTTCATGAAGCGAAGGAAGCCGATGCCCATGACGCCGCCCGTCTTCGCCATCTTCCCGATCGCCTCGTCGGTCTTGCAGCGCAGGTGGCCGGCGACGAGCGCGCGGCAGTTGGCGTGTGTGATGACGACCGGATTCCTCGCCGCCTCCAGCGCGTCGAGCGTTGTCTGATCGCCGCAGTGCGAGATGTCCACGGCCATCCCGGCCCGCTCCATGCGGGCGAGGATCGAGAGGCCGAACACGGTCAGGCCGCCATCGCGCTGCTCGAGGAACCCGCTGCCGATCCGGTTGTCGAAATTGTAGGTCAGCTGCGACAGCCGCTGGCCCATCCCGAAGAACGCGTCCACGTCGTCGGGCCCGCGGAAGTGGGTCGAATCCTGGAAGGTGAGCAGGATGCCGACCTTGCGCGTCGCCCGCGCCTTCTCGAAATCGGAGGCTTTGTCGACGCGGAGGAGGTCGTCCGGGTAGGCGGCGATGAAACCGTTCCAGTCGGCGAAGAACCGGACGCCTTCCTCGTAGTCCCTTGCGCCGTCGCCGAGCGCGAACACGTTGATCCCGGACCCGTGATAGACGGCCGCGTCGGCCGGGGCGAAGCTGCCCGGCACGCGCAGCCAGCGCTCGCTCTTCGGCGGGCGCTCCGAGTAGTCGGGAAAGCGGAACTGGTTCAGCAGGTCGACGACCACGCCCTCGCGAAGGAGGCGGATGGCGCGCGCCGAGTACTCCTGCGGCGAATCGGCGAAGACGCGGTACCGACCGCGCAGGACGGCCGGCGCCCCGACCACGGCGGCGCCGATCGCGGTCAGTGCCGCCCGTCTGTTGATTCGAGCCATCGTCGTCACCTCGCCTGGTCGGGCTCGCGCACGACGGCGCCGCCCTTGATCACGTAGCGGATCGCTCGCGTGTTGCGGATGTCGTCGGCCGGGTTCGCGGCGAGCAGGACGATGTCCGCGACGCGGCCCGGCGGCAGCGCGCCGCGCTCGGCGCCGAGTCCCATCACCTCGGCCGCGTTGCGCGTCGCGGCCGAGAGCGCGGCGGCCGGCGGAAGGCCGGCGCTCGTCACGAGCAGCTCGAGCTCGCGGTGGAGTGCCGGTAGCGGGTCCCCTCTCGTCGTCATCCCGTCGGTGCCGGCCACGATCGTCACGCCCGCCTCGTAGGCGCGGCGTGTCACCTCGGCCCCCCAGCGGATGCGCCGGTCGGCGAGGCCGTCTGCGGCCGGGTGGCCGGCGAACACCCACAGCGTTGGGTTGAGCGCGACGTGGCGGTCGCGCATGGCCCGAAGCAGGCGATCGATCACCGGGGAGTCGGGCGCCACGCCGTCGAAATCTCCCTGCGCACGCTTCTGGAACTCGGGACTTGGCGGTCTGCCCTCCCAGACGAGGTAGGCCGCGTGCGCCAGCATGTCTACGCCGGCATCCACCAACTCGCCCGGCTTTGCGGGAAACACGGTGCCGTGCGCGACGACACGCAGGCGCTGGCGATGGGCCTCGGCGGTCACCCGGCGCACCGTCGGGCCATCGAGGGCCGCGTAGAGCTTCAGCGCGTTGGCTCCGGTCCCGCGCGCCTCGGCGACGGCCTGCACCAGATCGAGACCCGGTGTGACGGCGCGGGCCCACGGCGCGTCGCCGGACCGGTAACCCGCCGATGCCTCGACCACGCGGGGGTCGGTGAAGAACGCCGGGCCCGACATCAGCGCGACGTAGAAGATCGCGGGCGACTCGATGTCGCCGACGAGCGCCTCGCGCGAGAGCTCCCCGAGAGTCCGCGCGTCGCCGGCGAGATCCCACACCGCGGTGACGCCCCCTCGAAGCGCCGCGCGCAGCGAGGCGATCTGCTCCTCCCTCGGGCCGCCGGACAGATGAACGTGCGCGTCGATCAGCCCGGGGATGGCCACCAGCCCGCGGCCGTCGATCACGCGGGCGACGTCCGTCGGTTGCGTGGCGCCGGCCGGCGCCACCGAGACGATCCGACCGTCGCGGACGAGCACGCTGACGCCGGATCGCGGCGGCGTCCCGGTGCCGTCGATGAGCGTCACATCGCGGACGAGCAGGGAGGGTCGCACGGCCTGGCCCGCCACGCCAACGAAGAGACCCGCAACCGTCGCCGCGGCCAACACGCAGTGGAATCGGGACGTCATCCTCGACATCTTACCGCGCGCACTTGGGATATGCTCGGCTGAGCAGGATCCGTTCTCGGGAGGTTCTCATGAGATGGCCTGCGTGCGTGGTCGCAAGCCGCGAGCGGTCGGCGGCCGAAGACGCCTATGTGCGGAGGCTGAGCCACATGGCCGGCTACCCGCCCGCCCATGCGGCATCGTGGTGGGGTCTGTGCGCGGCCCTGAGCACGCACTACCTGCACCAGGGGTGCGTCTACCCGGTGGCGACGCTCTGGGCCGAACTCGTCCCGTTCCTGCTCATGGAGAACGACCTCGTCGCCGTGGTGGCGCTCGAGGAATATATCGTCTACAAGACCCGCCGCGGAGTGGCCGACCTGGCGTGGCTCGGCGCGGAAGTGAATGCGGCGCTCTCCGAGGTCGACGTCGTGGACACTCGGATGGCGCCGCTGCTCGAGAGCCCGGAACGGATGCTCGACGCCGACTGGATGGCGCTGCTCAGCTACTCGACGCTGCTGCGGGTGCGCCGGGCGGCGTCGCTGTACGACGGCTGTTCGCCCCACCCGGCGCGGCCCCGTTTCTGGGTGGGAATGCCCGCCGACGCGTAACGCGATTTGTCTGGCGGCCGGGGACGTGCGGGGGCGGGTCGCTGGGAAGAA
>PMKG01000075.1 GCA_003157675.1 Acidobacteriota bacterium | reverse complement strand
GGGGATGCCGCGGCGCTACCACACCTATCCACCGGAGTTCCAGGCGCTCAACGTCCTGTCCACCGCGGGCGCGTCGGTGATGGCGCTCGGGTTCATCATCCCGGTGTGCTACCTGCTGTGGTCGCTCAAGTACGGCCCCGCCGCGGGGAACAACCCGTGGCACGCCACCGGTCTCGAGTGGACGACCGCCTCGCCGCCGCCGACGTTCAACTTCGAGACGCCTCCGGTGGTGACCGAACCGGCTTACGCCTACGAGGCGAGGGAGGCGACGCGTGGCTGACATCGCGACCGCCCCGCCGCACGACGCCCGGCTGCAGCATCACTTCGACGATCCCGAGCAGCAGCGCGAGGCGGCGACGCTCGGCATGTGGGTGTTCCTCGCGACCGAGCTGCTGTTCTTCGGCGGCCTGTTCGCCGCCTACATGATTTACCGCGTCTGGTACCCCGAGACGTTCGGCGACGCGAGCCGCACGCTGGACATCACGCTCGGATCGGTCAACACGCTGGTGCTCATCACGAGCAGCCTCACGATGGCGTTCGCCGTCCGCGCGGCGTCCACCGGCCAGCGGCGGCAGCTCCTGATCCTGCTCGCCGTCACGATGATGCTCGGCCTCGTGTTCCTCGGCATCAAGGGGGTCGAGTACCACCAGAAGTTCGTCGAGCACCACATCCCGGGGTTCGGCTTCCACTTCGAGGGGACGGCACCGGAGCGGGCGAACCTGTTCTTCTCGCTCTACTTCGCGATGACCGGCCTCCACGCGGCGCACATGATCATCGGGCTCGGGCTGCTGACGGTGATGTTCGTGATGGCGGCGCGGGGCCGGTTCTCGGTGGCGTGGCACACGCCGGTCGAGCTCAGCGGGCTCTACTGGCACTTCGTGGACATCATCTGGATATTCTTGTTCCCGCTCCTGTACCTGGTGGACAGGCACAAGTAGGCTCAGGACTCAGGACTCACGACTCAGGGCTCAGGACTTGCAGCGGTGTGATATGGAACACGTGGTCGTGCCGCGGTCGACGTACTTCGCCGTTTACGCCGCCCTCGTCGTCCTCACGGTACTGACGACGACGGTAGCGTTCTTCGATCTCGGCTTGGCGAACCCGATCGTGGCACTGAGCATCGCCGTCCTCAAGGCGACACTCGTCGTCCTGTTCTTCATGCACCTGAAGTACGGGACACGGCTCACGTGGGTCGTCGCCGGCGCGTCGGTCTTCTGGCTGGGGATCCTGCTGCTGCTCATCCTGAGCGACTACGCGGCGAGGGTGCCGGTCACGGTCTGAAGAAGGCTCAGGGCTTAGGGCTCAAGGCTCAGAGCCGCACGCTCGGTCACAACTCCTGCACCTCCAAACGTATTCTGGCGACCCTTCCGGCACGGTCGGGCGTGAAAGGGGATGGTGCTCGTCAGGTCCCATTCGAAGATCGCTGTCGTCTCGCCATCGGGTTCCCTCTCCTCGCGACAATGCGTCCCGTACTTGGCTCGGACCTGTGCCGAAGTGTCACCAAGCCCGATCCCGCGGCCGGTGCGTACGGCTTCTATCCCGGCTGGCGAAACACCGGAAACCATGACGTCGACGATTGGGTGCTCCGTGCGTCCGGCATCGAGAGGACGATGTTGGATTCGAAATCAGCCTGGCTCGGGGCACTCGATCATGCGCTACGTCTCGCATGCACCGCCTCCTGACGGCTCATCTGAAGCGTAACTGATGCCTTGGTACCCCACACGCAGCACTAGACAAGAGGCCGCGATTCGGGATGGTGAGCCGGACCGCGGGATGCCTCGCCGAACGAGCCGTTCGGAGCAGGCCGCGCCACATGCCGGAAAGCGACGGGCGCCTCCCACGGTTTCCCCGGCGCAGCGCGTAGCGGTCGATCCAGTGAGGATAGCGCCAGCCGGGCGCAGATGGGCCGGAAACCGGGGCAGCGCGAGGAGCTTTCCCGGCCTGCGGAGCCGGCTCGCGAGGTCGAGGCGCCCGCGGTTCGGCGGGCCTTGGAATCGCGGTCCCCGTTCAGATCGGCTGGGTTTCATTGGATGTGATCGGCCAGCCAGAATCGCAGCAGTGATCCCAGCAGGTAGTACCAAACGCAGCCGAGCGTTGTGGTGATGACGACAATGGCGGCGTTGGGCATTCAGAGCCCGGGCAGTCTGTCTGCCACCACGGCCGCGAGAAGGTTCGTGAGGAGCGATACCGGGAAGTCGCTCCCGTAGAGCAGCACTGGCAGCATCTGCGCCCGTGGAGCTGTCAACGGGATTCCGAATACGATCACGGACGCAAGCAGGCGCATCCCCGCCAGGATGAGTGGCAGTCGGGCGATGGTGTGGAAGCGCCGCTTCCTCACTTCTTCGCCATCCGCGCCAGAATGGCGAGCTCCTTCAGATACTGCTTGATGGGGCGGGCCGGCGTGCCCCAGAAGAGCACGCCCGGACCCCTGATGACCTTGCCGCTCGGCACGCCGCACTGGGCGCCGAGGATGGCGCCGCTCTCGATCCGCACGTGGTCGGCAATCCCCACCTGGCCGGCGACGATCGCCCGGCTCTCGATGACCGAGCTGCCCGCGACGCCCGTCTGCGCTGAGATCACCACGTCCTCTCCGACCGAGACGTTGTGGGCGAGGTGCACCTGGTTGTCGAGCTTCGTCCCCCGCCCGATCCGCGTCTCGGCCAGTGCTCCACGATCGATCGTGCACGCCGCGCCGATCTCCACGTCGTCCTCGACGACGAGCCGGCCGACCTGCGGGAACGACTCGTAGCGCCCGGTTGTGGCGTCGCGGACGTAGCCGAACCCGTCGCTGCCGAGCACCGAGCCGGCATGCACGACGACCCGCGCGCCGAGCGACGTGCCAGAGTAGATCGTGACGTTCGACTTGATGTCGGTGTCGTCGCCGATGGCGACGCCGGCGTTGATGTGGACGCCGGGCCCGACGACCACGCGGTCGCCGAGGCGGACGTCCGCGTCGACGATCGCGTGCGGGGCGATTGACACGTCGCAACCGAGAACCGCGGTGGGGTCGATGATGGCCGACGGGTGCACGCCCGGCGCCGGCCGGGCAGCCTGATACAGGCGCCGGAGGATTCGAGCAAACGCGAGCTTCGGCTGCTCACAGACGATGAGCGCGCCGGACTCCCGCGACGCGCCGGCCGCGAACGCGCCGGCGATGACGATGTCGGCGGAGGAGGACAGCGCGGCGGGCAGCGCCTTCGGGTCCTCGATGAAGATGACGTCGCCGGGGCCGGCGGCGTCGGCCGCGGCCGCGCTGCTGACGGCGACCTCGGCGTCGCCCAGTGCCGTCCCGCCGGCGATCTCCGCGATCTCGCGAGCAGTGAGCGTCATATCGTGGGCACCGGCTCGGTGGCCTCGGCCAGCTCCATCCACGAGAACCACAGCGGGTGGCGCAACTTGTACCACCGGAGGACCTTCACGAGCGTCCGCTGCTTGTCGTAGGGGATGACGACCGGCGGGATCCGGTCGAAGTGCACGCGGATCGTCTTCGAATCGACGAACTCGAGCGCCTCGGCGCACAGCGTCTGCAGCTCGTTCCGGATGCGGCCCGAGTCGGAGATCCGCACCGGCCTCGTCTCGAACGGTTCGCCCGCGAGGAAGCGGCTGAGCAAGGGGCTGAAGACGAGCCGGCTCTGCTCGAGCGTCTCGCCGAGGCGCAGCGTCAGCGTGATCCGCTTTTCGCCGCCCGAGGAGGCGAGCCTGACCGTCGATCGATAGATCCCGGGTCCGACCTGCTCGACGCCCGGCGCCCCCGAGTACGGATCGGGACCCATGTAGCCGGAGACCGCCAGCACTTCCCAGCGCTTTTCGGGGAAGAAGTCGTCGGCGGTCAGCGTCGACCGCTCGCACAGCACGCCGGCGGAGGCCGCGTCGCGGATCATGCGCGCGTAATGGCTCACCGTGTCGTGGTCGACCGGGCCACCGACGAGCGCCCCGATGCGGCCGGCGAAATCCGGCGCGTCCGGGTCGAGCCGCATGACCTCCTGTTCCTTCTCCCAGGGCAGATCGAAGCGCGACGTGAACGGCACCAGGGAAACATCGAGGCCGAGCATCGGGCCGAGCGTCGCCGACTGCACCGCCTCGGCCGAGGCCGCGTAGGCGTCGGTGATGAACAGGTGAAGCGCCCCCTCGGCGTCCTTCCAGGTCCCCACCCTGAACGTCGGCGCATACGTGCCGGACTCGGTAAAGGCCGGGATGCCGCTTGGCAGCATCCAGCCGTCCTCGATGACGTGCACGCCGTGCTCCTGCCACGCCCTCCACAGCGACGCGATGCGCGGCGCGCGGGCCTCGCCCCCGAGCGTCCACACGTGGATGTGTTCCCGCCTGATCCCGGGATAGGTCTTCTCGATCGCCTCCACGATCCGGCCGCGCGGCGTGCGGAAGTTGATGAGCCAGGCCCGCTCGGCGGCCGTCCGCACGACCTCCTTCGGCATGATGACCATGCCCACGTAGCCCTCGTACGGGCGGGAGACGTGGAGCGGCTGGTCGAACAGGTGCAGCACGGTCATCGGCCCGCTCGGGCTTCCCTTCGCGAACCGCGACGTGTTCTCGAGCGTGTCGATCGCCGCGCCCCACACGGTGATGCCGGACGACTTGATCTCGCCGTAGAAGCCGTTCCAGCCGTAGGCCGGGTCGTTGAGGAGCCGCACCACGCGCTCGTCGAGCCACCGCGCCACCTCCGGGCGCGCGTAGACGCGGCCGAACCCGATCTGCGGGTTCGCCCCCATCTCGGGCGTCTCGCCCGCCTTCGGCATCAGCCCCTCGCCGAGGCACACCATGATGGCGTGGTTCTCGGGCAACTGCCGCGAGAGATACCAGAGGCTCTCGCTCATCGCGTACGCCGAGATGGCGTCCGCGTCCTTCTTCACCTGGTTGAGGGCGGCCTTGTCGAGGTCCGCGCCGGCGCCGGGCTTGCCGAACACCTGCGTGCCGAGCGCCGTGACCGCGCCGGTCATCGCGAACAGCCGCTCCATGCGGCCGTCGAGGAACGACAGCTCCTTCGTGAATTCCTTCGCCGGCTCTCCCCGCACCCACTCCACCTCCACGTCGTCGAGCCAGAGGTGGAAGCGGCCGAGGATCGGGCGGGTGTCGAACGACCACTGTGCGATGACGTCCTGCTGGTCCTGCAGCTTCTCTTTCATCGAACGCTCCGGGCCAGGGCCCAGGCTCATGCGGTCTGGGCCATCGTCCGGGCCCAGGTGTCGCGCAGCGGCACCGTTCGGTTGAAGACGAGCGAATCCGCCGTCGAATCGGGGTCCACGCAGAAATAGCCGAGCCGCTCGAACTGGAAGCCCGTGAGCGGCGCGGCCCGATCGAGGCCCGGCTCCACCTTGCAGCCCTTCAGCACTTCGAGGGAGTGCGGGTTCAGGTACGACTTCCAGTCACGGCCTTCCTCGGCATCGTGCAGGTCGGCGACGGTGAACAGCCGGTCGTAGAGCCGCACCTCGGCGTCGAGCGCGTGCGCGGCCGACACCCAGTGAATCGTGGCCTTCACCTTGCGCCCCTCGGGCGACGATCCGCCGCGCGTCGCCGGGTCGTAGGTGCACCGCAACTCGACGATCTCGCCCGCCGCGTTCCTCACCGTGCGCTCGCACTTCAGGAAGTAGGTGCCGCGCAGCCGGACCTCTCGGCCGGGTGAGAGCCGGAAGTATTTCGGCGGCGGCACTTCCTTGAAGTCGTCCTGCTCGATGTAGAGCACCTTCGAGAACGGCACCGAGCGCGTGCCCAGCGAGGCGTCCTCGGGGTTGACCGGGATCTCGATCTGCTCGACCTGCCCCTCGGGATAGTTCTCGATCACGACGCGCAGCGGCCTGAGCACCGCCATCGCGCGGCGCGCCCGGCGGTTCAGGTCGTCGCGGACGGCGTCCTCGAGCAGCGCCACGTCCACCATGTTCTCGCGCTTGGCGACACCGATTCGCGCCGCAAACTCGCGAATCGACTCGGGCGTGAAGCCGCGCCTCCGCAGCCCGACGATCGTCGGCATGCGCGGGTCGTNNAGCGGCCGGTGATCCTCGAACTCGAGCGTGCAGAGCGAGTGCGTGATGTGCTCGACGGCGTCCGAGATGGCGTGCGTGTAGTCGTACATCGGGTAGATGCACCACGCGTCACCGGTCCGGTGGTGGGAGGCGTGCCGGATGCGGTAGATGACCGGGTCGCGCAGGTTCAGGTTGGGGGACGCCATGTCGATCTTCGCGCGC
>PMKG01000128.1 GCA_003157675.1 Acidobacteriota bacterium | reverse complement strand
GTCGCCGACCTGGGCCGCCGCCGCGTACGCCTACTGGCGATGGCCGCTGCTCATCGGCGTCGCGTTCGGCGGGTTCTGCCTCGTCGGCTCGGCGCTCTACTGGGTCCTGGACCAGCGGGGCGAGCGCCGGTTCCAGCTCGGCCACACCGCACGCGAGCAGCAGTTCGCGCTGGGGGACGTGTTCCGGTTCAACCGGTCGTTCTGGCTGATCGCCGCGCTGTGCGTCACCTTCTACGGCTGCATCTTCCCGTTCCAGACCTTCGGGCAGAAGCTCCTGATCGAGTCGCACCATCTCTCGCCGCAGACCGCGTCGCTGCTGGTCGGGATGGAGCCGCTCTTCTCGATGATCGGCATGCCGGTGTTCGGCCACGTGGCCGACCGCTACGGCAGGCGGTCGCTCTTCATGATGTTCGGCTCGCTCCTGATTGTGCCGGTCTTCCTGATGCTCGCGTACACGAACATCCCGCCCGTCGTCCCGATGGCGATGATGGGCGTGGCCTTCGCGATGGTGCCGGCGATCATGTGGCCCGCGCTCGCCTACGTCGTGGACCGCTCCCGCCTGGGCATGGCCAATGGCATGCTGGACACGATCCAGCAGGTTGGCCTGGTCGCCGTCAACCTGCTCATCGGGTGGTCGAACGACCACTGGCTGGCCAGCGCCGCCAACCCGGGCGGCTACCACGCGAGCCTGTGGATCTTCACGGTCATTGCGGGACTCGCGGTCATCTGTGCGATGCTCCTCAGGCGCGTCGAGACCGGTCCGCGCGCGCACGGGCTCGAGACGATAACGGCCGGAGCGTAGGGGAAGACGATGAAAATCGGCGAGATGAACTGGATGCAAGTGGCCGAGGCTGTCACGCGCGACGGCCGGGCCGTCGTTCCCGTCGGCAGCATCGAGCAGCACGGCTACCTCAGTCTTGCCACCGATGCGATGCTCGCCGAACGGGTGGCCTGCGAGGCCGCGGAACCGCTGGGGGTGCCCGTCTTTCCCGTGCTCGCCTACGGCATCACCCCCTACTTCCTCGGCTTCCCGGGGACGGTCAGCCTCCGCCTGGACACCTACCACCGCATCGTGACCGACGTCCTCGACAGCCTGTCCGCGCACGGGTTCACGCGCATCCTGTTCGTGAACGGGCACGGCGGCAACGTCCCGGGCGGATCGATTCTCACGGAGTGGATGAACGGCCACCCCGGCGTCCGCGTGAAATGGCACGACTGGTGGAGCGCGCCCCGGACATGGGCGTCCGTCCAGGCGATCGACCCCGAGGCGTCGCACGCGTCCTGGATGGAGAACTTCCCGTGGACGCGCATTCACGGCGTGGAGTTGCCGCACGAGAAGAAGCCGATGGTGGACGCCGCGCGCGTGCACACGATGGACGCGGCCGCGGTGCGCGCTTACCTCGGGGACGGCAGCTTCGGCGGCGCCTACGCCCTGCTAGACGTGCGGGTGATGAGCGTGTGGCGCGCCGGGGTCGAGGAGACGCGCGAGGCGCTCGAAGGCCCGTGGGCCTGAAGGAGGAGGACATGCAGATCAGGTTCGACGGCCAGACGGCGATCGTGACCGGCGCCGCGCAGGGCCTCGGCCGCGCGATCGCCCTGCGCCTTGCAGGCCTCGGCGCCGCCGTCGTCGGCTGCGACGTGAACGAGGCCGGGCTGCGCGAGACCGCGCGGCTGGCGGACGAGCAGTCGACGCCGGTCGCGACGCGCGTCGTGGACGTGACCGACCGCGACGCCGTTCAGGCGATGGTCGGCGCGGCGCTCGACGCCCGCGGGCGCGTCGACGTGCTGGTGAACGACGCCGGCGGCGTGCTGGGCCAGGTCGGCCGTCCCATCGAGGAGGTATCCGAAGCGGACTGGCGCGCCATCGTCGCCGTCAACCTCGACGGCGTCTTCTATTGCAGCCAGGCGGTCGCGCCGGCCATGAAGGCGGCGCGATACGGCCGCATCGTCAACATCTCGAGCGGCGCCGGGCTGGGCGTCAGCCTGACCGGCATCCAGGCCTACGCCTCCGCCAAGGCCGGCCAGATCGGCCTCACGCGCCAACTGGCGCACGAGCTCGGACCCTGGGGCATCACCGTCAACAACATCGCGCCAGGGTTCGTCCGCTCGAACCCGACCACCGAGAAGCAGTGGCAGTCGTATGGCGAGGACGGGCAGCGCCGCCTCGTCGAGAACATCGCCCTGAGACGCCTGGGTTCGCCCGACGACATCGCGAGCGGCGTCGTGTTCTTCGCCAGCGAGTTCGCCGGCTGGGTCACCGGTCAGACGCTGGCCATCGACGGAGGGAAGTAGCGGGGGCGCGACCGGGCCCCATTTCTCAGGAGGAACCCATGATCCAGGATCGCTTCGAGCACGTGACGGTCGTGAAGCAAGCCAACGTCTACTTCGACGGGAACGTGACCAGCCGCACCGTGCTCTTCCCGAACGGCACGCGCAAGACGCTTGGCGTCATGCTGCCCGGGTCGTACGAGTTCGGTACCGCGGCGGCGGAGTTGATGGAAGTGATCGACGGCGAGATGAACGTGCTGCTGCCCGGCGCGACGGAGTGGCGCGTCTACAAGGCCGGCGAGTCCTTTGGCGTCCCCGCCAACGCGAAGTTCAAGTTGCAGATCTCCGCCGTCGCGGACTACTGCTGCTCGTACCTACCGTGAAGCACAGCCGGCCAGCGCCGGCAGGCAGCCAAGGATCAGCAGATGGAGCAGGCCCTCAGGCCTGCTCCTCCGCCGCCCGCCTACTTCTTCTCTTTCTCTTCCATCTTCGTGGGGGTGATCCAGTTCTTGCCGTCCTTCATCTCCACCGAACCGGTCACCATCGCCGGCTTCATTCCAGTGCACACGTGCCCGAATTTCTCGGACACGTCGTTCTTGACGACGTAGTACTCGTCGGTCTGGCCGTTCTCGCCCGTTACGACGAGCACGTTCTGGCACTCCTTCGCGTCGGCCTTCTTGAGCGTGCACTTGGCGCAGGCGATATTGCCGGTGAACGTCTTCTCCGCCGCCACGGCGGTTCCCACGAACGCGATCATCACGACGGCCGCCAGCGCAGCCAGTGTGAGGGACCTCATCGTTGCGCTCCTTTCGTTTGGATGGCGCGTGACACGTCGGCACGGATTCTTGTGAATCAAATGCATGATACGCCAGAAACCGCGGGGCGGCGCGCCCGGGGTGCCCCGGCCGCCGCAGCGGATCGTGTAATTCGCCCGACGTGGTAACGCTGGCTCCTGCGTGCAGCTGATCCATGGAGAGCCCATTGAATCGCGGAGGCGGGCGATATGGCCGGATGGTCCCGGCCGAGTAGTACTTTGGGTGGTCCCACCCGACTGGTACTTTAGTACCTTGACACGGCGGGCAGCCGTTTGTATATTGTCTGTAGACAATAGACAATGACAGAACCACCAGTCCTTCGTATCGACCTGTCCTCACCAGTTCCCGCCTACCGGCAAATCGCCGCGGGCATCAGGGCAATGCTCGTGGCCGGCGCGTTCAAGGCCGGCGACCTGCTGCCCACCATTCGCCAACTTGCCGTCGACCTGGGGATTCACGCGAACACGGTCGCCGAGGCGTATCGCCTGCTGGCCGACGAGGGGTGGGTCGATCTTCGGCGCCGGCGAGGCGCCGTGGTGCTCGATCGCGCCACGCCCGAGCCCGCAGCCGACGCGGCGGACGGCTTTGGCCGCCGGATTGGTGAGCTCGTCGCCGAGGCGCTGGCGGCCGGCGTGTCGGCTGCGGACCTCGCCGCCCGTCTGTCGGACATCGCGCAGAAACTCGACACCAAGGGAATGCCCTAAGGAGAAGCCGCCGTGGATCCGAGCCTCTGGCCCCTCTACATCGTTGTCGCGCTCGTGGGCCTGCTGTTCCTGTTGATGCCTGGACTGACGCGCCCGGATGTGTTCTTTGCGGTGACCGTCGCGCCGGCCTTTCGCGCGACCGCGGAGGGCCGGCGCGCGACCGCGCTCTACCGCGCCGTGTCGCTCGCGGCGAGCGTGTTCGCGCTGGCGGTGCTCTCATTGACCGCGCAGAAGGACGTGCGCGAGCCTTGGGCCGTGGCTGCGCTGTTGCTGCAGGTCGCCGGCACGACGGGCGGCTTCCTCGCGGCGCGGCAGCTGGTCCGGCCACATGCCGTTCAGCCGGCCGCCACGCGCGAGGCGGTGATGGCGCCCGCCCGCGCCACGCTCTTCGGGGGCTGGGCGCTGCAGGCGATCCCCTTCCTGATCCTCGCGGCGGTGGTCTGGGTGACCGCGCAGCACTGGGCCGACCTGCCGGCGCGCGTCCCCGTCCACTGGAATTTCGCCGGAGAGGCCGATCGCTTCGTGGAGAAGACGCCGGCGGCCGTGTTCACGCCGATCGTGATGGCCGCGGTGATGTGCGGCCTGATGCTCGCCACGGCGATGGGCCTCTTGCGCTCACGCCGCGTGCGGACCACCGGCGAAGCGGCGCCGGGCGAGGCCTCGTTCCGGCGCATCACGACGATCGCGCTGCTCGTGGCGGAGTTGCTGATCGCGCTTTCGGTGTCTCGCTCGAGCCTGCGGGAGATCTTCCCGTCGAGCGGCCTAGACCGCGCGCTCATCGTCATGACGACCGGCGGCTTGGGGGTGGTGGTCTTTCTGGTGCTGATGATGGTGCGTCTTGGCCAGGGGGGATCCCGGCGCGTGCCGCTCGCACCCGGCGAGGCTCCGGTTGGCGACCGCACGCCCGACTCGTCGTGGATCCTGGGCATGCTCTACGTCAACCACGACGACCCGGCGCTGTTTGTCGAGAAGCGGTTCGGGCTCGGCTACACGCTGAACTTCGGCAACCCGCTGGCGTGGGTGCTGATGGGGCTGCTCGTCGGAATCCCCGTGCTGCTGGCGATGCTGCGGCACCACTAAGACGAGCGCTGCCGCACAATTCCCCGGTCGTCCTCCGCCTACTTCAGCGATAATGACTCGGCTGGCCCCGGTCTCCAGGGTCCGCGGTCCTATGCCTTGCGTTGGTTGCGGCGCTGATGTCACCCCCGTCGAGGGACGTTGCCCCGCTTGCGGCGTTGCGGTGGCGTCGTCTGGCGAGACTGCTGCGTCGGACCCAGTCACGCGTCTTGGCGCCGGCCGCGACGCGGTGACCATGGCGCCCACCGCCGCGGCAGGCGCCGCCACGACGCCCCGCCCGCAGCCCGCGGGCCCACTCCACGTCGGTCAGTCCTTCGGCACGCGCTACCACGTCATCCGGCTGCTCGGAACGGGCGGCATGGGGTCGGTCTACCAGGCGTGGGACCGGGAACTGGACGTGGCGGTTGCCGTCAAGGTCATCCGTCCGGAGGCGATGGCGGACCCTGTCGCCGCCCAAGACATCGAGCGCCGGTTCAAGCGGGAACTGCTGCTGGCCCGCCAGGTCACCCACCGGAACGTCGTCCGCATCCACGATATCGGGGAGATCGACGGCATCAAGTACATCACGATGCCGTACATCGAGGGCGCCGATCTGACGAGCATCCTGGCCCGCGAGGGCCGGATGCCTGTCGGCCGGACGCTGTCGATCGCCCGGCAGGTCGCGGCGGGGCTGGTCGCCGCGCACGAGGCCGGTGTCGTGCACCGCGACC
>PMKG01000295.1 GCA_003157675.1 Acidobacteriota bacterium | reverse complement strand
TTGGTGGTGAAGAACGGCTGGAACACCTTCTCGCGCAGGTCGGGAGGCACGCCGGGCCCGTTGTCCTCGACCGTGAGATGGAGCGCGGCGGCGGCCTTGTCCAGCCGCCCGTCGACATGAAGTCGGGGGACCACCTGCGCCTGAGTACACGCTTCGACGGCGTTCCTGACCAGATTGGCCAGCGCCTGACGAAGCAGCACCTCGTCACCCGACACCATCCCGAACTCCCCGGTCATCGTCACGGCACCGCCCCTCGCGCCGATATCCGGCCGCACCTCGTCGAGCGTCCGCGCCACGAGCTCTCCGACGTCCACCGGCGCCAGCGCCGGCTGCACCGGCCTCGCGAAGTTGAGGAAGTTGCCCACGACGCGGCCGAGCGTGTCCGTTTCGTCGCGGATCGCCTGCACGTAGGCGGCGTAGGGCGCGGGCAGCTGCGCCGGGTCGATCAGGCGCCCGTAGCCGTGGATGGTCGCCAGACCGTTGCGGAATTCGTGCGCGAGCCCCGCAGTCAGCTCGCCGAGCCGGGCCAAACTGTCCTTGAGCCGCAACTGATCTTCGAGCGCGACGACCGCCGTCAGGTCGGAGAAGAGGCTGATGGCCCCATGCAGCGCCCCGCTCGCGTCGAAGAGCGGAGACACCGTGACGCCGTAGTGCGTCGGGCTGCCGCCGGGATGTTCGATCCGGACCTCGCGGCGCAGGACCGGCCGAGTCGTCGAGAGGCACTCTTCGACCACGGCGGCGAGGGGCAGCGCATCGGTCAGCACGTCGCGGAGCCGGAGGCCGGACTCCACGTCCGGCCGGCGGAGCATCCGTCGGGCCGCCGGGTTGAGCGTCCGAACCTCGCCGTCGAGACCGACGACGAGCAGGCCGGAGGCCAGGCTCGACACGATCTCGCTGTTCAGCCGCTCGGACTGCTCGGCACGGGCCGACATCTGCCGTTCCTGCTCGCGCAGCCGGTGCAGCGAGTCCTCGAGCGCCGCCGCCACGAAGCTCGGCCGGGCGTCCTTCGCTCGCAAGGTGCCCTTCGCCCTGCGGACAGCTAAGAGGAGCAGCGCGGCAAGAACGACGACGGCCACCAGGCCGGCGACGAGGGCCGTCAGTTCGAGGAGCGCGGTGGCGGGATTGGACATGGCGGCGGCTCATCCGACTCGCGGCTCGCGGCCTATGACTGGCGGCCAGGTCCGGCGTGACACCCGTGACACCGCCGCAAGTCGCCAGTCGCATGCCGCCAGCCTACTGCCTGCTACCGATAGAAGCCTAAGTACCATTCGACGACCGGCGTCCCGAAGAGGCTCGCGAGAATCGCGGCGACGGCCAGGAACGTCCCGAGCGGGAGCTTCGACTGCAGGCCGGCGCGGCCGCTCACCATGAGCGCGCCGGCGGTCAGCGAGCCGAGGATCGACGCCGAAGCCAGCGTCAGCAGCATCAGCTTCCAACCGAGGAATGCGCCGATCATCGCCAGCATCTTCACGTCGCCGAAGCCGAGTCCCTCCTGGTGCCGGATCCGCTCGTAGCCCCACGCGAGGAGCCAGAGGAAGCCGCCGCCGGCCACAGCGCCGATGACCGCGTCCCGCCACCCGGGAGGAGCGACCAGGCTCGCCGCCACCCCCACGGCGACGCCGCCGAGCGTGATCTCATTGGGCAGGATCTGGTGTTGCAGGTCGATGACGAACAGGACGATCATCGCGCAGCCGAACACGAGCCGGATCGGCAGCAGCCACGACAGGCCGAACGCGGCGTAGGTCGCGACGAACATCACGGCGGTCAGCACCTCGATCACGGGGTACATCAGGCTGATCCGCGCCCGGCACGTGTGGCACCTGCCGCGGAGCGCGGCGTAGCTCAGCACCGGGATGTTCTCGTACCAGCTCAGCTCACGCCCGCACGCCGTGCAGCGCGACGCGGGCCAGACGATCGACTGGTCGAGCGGCAGGCGGTAGATGCACACGTTGAGGAAGCTGCCAATGAGAAGGCCGAACAGGGCGACTGTCAGGTAGACCATCGGGCTGTCTCAGCGCGCGGGCTGAAGGGCCATCTGACCGGCCTGCGCTCCGACCGGAAGCGGATTCAGGGGCGAGTCGGCGGCGAGGCCGACGCGGCCGGTGGCCGGATCGAGCACGTATGGCGATCCGGTCGGGTCGAGCGGCTGCGCCCGCAGCAGCCCGGCCCGCACGAGCGTGTCCCACGACGCGGGATACTCACCCGTCCTCGCCTTGAACGCCGACACGATCGTCGTCAGCCGATCGATGACATCGAGTGCGTCCAGTTGCTCGAGCCGGAAGGCGGCGTTGTTGCGGAGCCATTCGTTGTCCGCCGAGTCGCGCAGCGACTGCCAGAGCTGCCGCGAGCCGCGTCGATCTCCCCCCTGGGCCTTGGTGACGGCGGCCAGCGATCTCAGCCACCACGGGGCGCCCGGGATGTCGGCGCCCTTGTCGAACCACCGGGCCGCCTCCTGGTAGTCCCCGACCCACCAGTAGTACACGAAGCCGATGTCCTGGAGGTACCGCCACCGCGTCGGCGCGGCGCGGAAGCCCTTCTGGAGCAGCACCACCGCGAGGTCCGGCCGCCCCGCGCCGCCGGGATAGCTCTCGGCCAGGAAGATCGACCCGAACCGGTAGGCCACGGTGAAGTCGGGATCGAGCGAGGTCGTGATGTCGAGCAGCGGGTACAGCAGGTCGTACCGCTTGTTCGGAGACCGCGAGAGCCGCATGTCGCCGTAATACTGCACGGCGCGAATCCAGTAGAGGTCCGCGACGAGCGGCGTGAATGACAGCGACAGTCGGCGCACCGCGTCGCCGGACCTGACGTAGAGCACGGCGTCGCCAGGGGCCGGCTCGCCGTACACCCGATCTCGCCACAGTTCGAGCGCGACGAACGAACCCACCAGCGTCGTCAGCGCCAGCCCAAACGCCAGCGGCCTCGCCACCCGGTGTGTCGTCACTTGAAGTCCCGCCTCGCGAAGATGTGGGCGCCGGCCGCCAGCAGGAACGCGACATACACCGCCCCGTAGCCGATCGTCATCGCCACGTAGCCCGGCGACACCGCCTGACCGTGCACGACGGGAGCGGTGACGTCGAACGGCGCGAGGTTCGGCAGCAGGTAGTAGAGAGCGCGCGTCAGCCACACGAGCGGTGCGGAGGCGATCACGGTCTCGAAGTGCTTCAGATCCGCGTTGAAGTGCCCGATCACGTAGAAGCCGAACGTCAGCACCGCCGACAGCATCGGGCTCGAGAAGGTGGAGAAGAAGAGCGCGATGGCGGTGACGAGCAGCAGCTGGACGTAGATCAGGAGGAAGGCGACGAGCAGCGCCGGGTCAAGGGCCGGCGACTCCCAGGAGGCCCGGATGTTCTCGGGCGAGATCCACCACATACACGCCAGCACCACATAGAGCACGGCAGCCATCACCGCCACGTTGACGAGGAGCGTGAAGGCGAGGCCGAGGTACTTGCCGAGCACGAGCTCGGTCCGCCGCACCGGCTTGGCCAGCAGGCTGTAGACACTGTGCCGCTCCAGCTCCTTCCAGACCAGCCCGATACCGATGAAGACCGCGATGAAGAGGCCGAACGCCGAGGTGGCCGCGAGCCCCAGGTCCTTGATGATCTTGATGTCCTGGCCGGCCGTCATCTGGCCCACGAGCACCGCGGCGCCGACGAGCAGGACGGCGAACAGGAGCAGGTTGTAGAAGACGCGGTCGCGCACCGACTCGCGGAACACGCTGAGCGCGACGGCGCCGAGCCTTCCGCCGCTCATGCGCGCACCTGGCGCTCGCGGACGTGCTCGGCAACCTGGCGCATGAAGTAATCCTCCAGCGTGTCGCGGAGAGGATTGATCGAGACCACCGACGCGCCGACGGCCGTCATCTCGGCCATGACCACGTCCGGGCGGGCCGTCGACGGGAGTTCCACGGCGTAGCGCCTCTCGGCAATCGGCGTCACCCGCGCCGCCATTGCCCGCACGCGCTCGATCGCCGCCGTATCCGCTCCCTCGACGACCACTTCCCACCCCTTGATGCCGAAAGCGAGCAGGTCGGTCAGCAGGCCGGAGGCGACGAGCCGCCCGCCGGCAAGGATCGCCACGCGACTGCACACAGCCTCGGCATCCGACAGGATGTGGGAGCTGAAGAAGACCGTCGCTCCGCGGTCCCGAAGACCGAGGATCAGCTCGCGGACCATCCGCCGACCGATCGGATCGAGCCCCGACATCGGTTCGTCCAGAAAGACGACCTCGGGCTCGTTGAGAAGCGCCTGCGCGAGCCCGACCCGCTGCAGCATCCCCTTCGAGCAGCGACGGAGCGCCAGCCGCCGCTCGGCGCCGAGCCCGACCTGGTCGAGCAGGCGTGGAATCCTGGCCGCGCGGTCGGCCGCGCCGATACCGAGCAGCCGGCCGAAGTAGTCCAGCAGCTCGACGGCCGTCAGGTGGTCATAGAAGTAGGGATTCTCGGGCAGGTAGCCGATCCGGCGGCGGACCGAGACGTCGCCCGCCGGCCGGCCGAGGATCTCGGCGCGGCCGCCAGTCGGGAAGACCAGTTGCAGCAACAGCTTCAGCGTCGTCGTCTTGCCGGAGCCGTTGGGCCCGAGCAGGCCGAAGACCTCCCCCGGCTCGACGGCCAGCGTCAGGCGGTCGAGGGCACGATAGGGACGCTTGCGCCAGAAGCCCAGCGCGTAGTCCTTGGTCAAGTCTTCGGTATCAATTGCGTGCACGGCCTGAGGCTACTTGATCTTTCCAGCTTTCTTCAGCTCGTACGCGATGGCCAGGTCCAGCGTCTGCGGCGTGATGCCCTCGAGCTTCACGCCGTTGATGAAGAAGGTCGGCGTCGACCGCACCCCGAGCAGCGCGGCGAGGCCAACGTCGGCCTTGATCCCGTCGATGGCCCGGGCGTACCCTTCGTCGAAATCGGTGACGCCGCCAATCGTCCGCGCGGCCTCGCGCACGGTCACCGGGCTCATCATCGCCTGGTGGCCGTAGAAGTACTCCTCGAGCGCCTCGCCCTTGTTGTGCTGCCTCGCCAGCCTGACAGCCACCGCCGCGTCGCAGGACGCGGAATGGAACGGCCGCAGGATGTTCGGGTTGCACTCGGGCTGGAGCGGGTAATCCTTGGCGACGAACTTCACCGCGCCGGGATACTGCGACTGGTACTTCGACAGCACCGGCCGGTCGTCGAAGAACGACTGGCCGCAGGCCGGGCACTGATAGTCACTGAACTTGACGATGACCACAGCGGCACCGTCGGAGGGAACGGGGAGGGTCGTGCGCGGCAGCAATTCCCAATAGCGGACGAACTCGCTCCGCTCGTCGGCCGTCGTCGGGCGCGCCGCCTGGTGCACCCGCACGGCGCGAAGCGAGGCCTCGCTCGGGAAGAAGGCCACGGCCGACACNNGACACGCCGTGGCAGTGTAAGCATGGGAGGCATTGAACGGGAAAGGCCCGACACGATGAACAACCCGACGACGGCGACATACGTGGCCAGGCACAGCACGCACACCGCCTTGAGCACGAAGAACGCCGCGTAGGCCATATAGAGCACGACGGCCAGGCCGATGGTCGACGCCACGAACAGGTAGAGCGGAACCGATTCGCGGACTTGCGCCGGCGCCGTCAGGTCCAGGAACGCCAGCACCAGCACGGCGCCGAACCAGATCGCCCCGAACAGGGCCGTCGGGACGCCGTAGAAGCTCCCGTACCGGCTCAGGTAGGCGTGCTGGCAGTTCACCGTTTCGCTGACATCGCAGAAGCTGGCGTAGCTGGGGTCGACGAGCAGTTGGTAGTGGACGTACAGTGAGGTGAGCGAGACGGCGAGACCGGCCAGCGCCAGCACCCAGACGAGGCGTCGGGCAAGAGGTGACATCGGCATTCGGCTCCGGTCGGTATTATACAGGGACAGCGGACGGTAGATAGCAGGCAGTAGGCGGTAGCGCAGGGCTTCACCCCTCGACGTTGCTCGGGGTGCCCTGAGCTTGTCGAAGGGCAGCCCTGCACAGCGGTTCTTACTGCGAAATCGGCACGGCCGGCGCGGGCGGGGCACCGACATCGGGCATGATGCCGAACAGCGTCTCCGTTGACTGGAAGATACCGCCGCTCGTGTTCGAGCCGAAGTAGCGGCGACCCCGCCCCGGCTGCGGGTCGGCCGTGGCGTGGTAGCTCGCCACCAGTGCCCCGCCGTTGCAACTCAAACCCACCGTCGGGTTCCTCGAGTCGAGGTCGAACTCGTAGCCGCTCTTGACGACGGGCGCGGGCCCGGAGATGTCCGCACTCAGAAAACCAGGCGCCCCGGCGATGGTCTGACCGAGGTTTTGGAGCGACGGCGAGTAGTTGCCGCTCCCACAGCTCGCCCAGAACATCTGCTCGCTGCTGTGGACCACGCGAAGCGAGGCGATCGCGGACGCTTCGTCGGCGGCCATCTTCGCCCGGTTCAGCCCCGGCGTCGCGATAGCGGCGAGGATGGAAATCACCCCCGCCACGAACAGTAGTTCGATCAGCGTGAAGCCGTTGTCTCTGTTGGGGTCCATGATGCTCTGCTCGAACGCGCAGCCCGTTCGCAGGCTGCAAGTCGGTCTGTGTTACAGCGTTGCAAGACGGAAGCCAACTCGGTGCGTCTTCCGGACTACGCCGAAAGCCCCAAAAGACGAGACTTTTCTGGCCGCCACGTGGGGTCCGTGGCTCAGCGGCCGGCGCCAGCACTGACAATTCTTGTCACCCGGATACCCGAACTTGTGACAGGCCGCGGCGCGCGGCCTTCCCCCGGCCGACGGCCCACAGCACCAGCATCGCCAGCCCTGACGCCGCCGAGACGCCGGCGCCGAC
>PMKG01000119.1 GCA_003157675.1 Acidobacteriota bacterium | reverse complement strand
GCTCACCGAGGACGGTGCCACCGGCAAGCGCGTCGTCGGCGTCCAGGCCGGCGACGACGAGCTGCTCCGGCGCATGCGCCGCATGTACAGCGTCGACCAGTACCTGGAGAAGATCGCCGCCGCCCGCGCCACCGTCCCGGCCCTCGCCCTCACCACCGACATCATCGTCGGCTTCTCCGGGGAGACCGAGGCCGAGTTCCTCGGCACCGAGCGGCTCCTGCGCACGGTGCACTTCGACGTCGTCCACCTTCAGGCATATTCGGTCCGGCCCGGCACCGCGGCCGCCCGGCGGCCCGACGACGTGCCGCTCACGGAGAAGAAGAGGCGACTCAATCATCTCCTCGAGCTCCAGCGCGACATCGCGCTGCAGCGCAACCTCGCCCTGGTCGGGGAGCGGATCGAGATCCTGGTCGAATCGACGACAGACGACGGGCGCCCCTTCGGTCGCACCCGCCAGGGCAAGATCGCCCTGCTGCCCGCGGGCTCCGCCGCCGCCGGCGAGCTCTGCGAGGCGACGGTCCGCACCGCCAACGCCTGGCAGCTGACCGCGGACGTCGAGGCCGCGGCGGCCTGATCGGCGGGATGGGGTGGTGAGGGGCCGAGAGCGCGCGACGCCCCCGCACCTGCGCGCCGACGCCCTGCCCGCGGCCGGCCCCACCATCGACCTCGACGAGGCCGGGGACACGCCGATCCTCCGCGAATACCGCGCGGTGAAGTCGGAGCACCCGGACGCGCTGGTGCTGGCCCACCCCGAGTGCGAGGAGCGCGTGCTGCGCCTGGCCGATCACATCGGCTCCACCACGTCCATCCTGAACTACGCCACGACCAGCCCGGCGCGGAGCTTCATCGTCGTCACCGAGTCGGGGATCATCCACCAGATGAAGAAGGCGTGCCCGGACAAGGAATTCATCCCGGCGCCGCCCGACAGCGGGTGCTCGTGCAACGAGTGTCCGTACATGCGCCTGAACACGCTCGAGAAGGTGTACCTCTGCATGCGCGACCGGCTGCCGGAGATCTCGCTCCCCGAGGATCTGCGCGTGAAGTGCCTCGTCCCCCTGCAGCGGATGCTGGAGATGAGCGCGTGACGTCGCCCGGCCTCGACCCTGTCTTCGTCCGGGAGCAGGTGCGGCGGTTCCTTCGCGAAGACATCGGCGACGGCGACGTCACGACGCTCTGGACGGTGCCGGACGGCACGCTGGCGCGCGCCGCCGTCGTTGCGCACGAGCCCTGCGTGGTCGCGGGGCTGAAGGTCGTCGCGGCCGTGTTCGCCGAGCTCGACGAGCGTGTGGTGACGGAGGCGTTGGTTGACGACGGGGCGGCCGTGGTCGCGGGCGCGCGGCTCATGCGCCTCTCGGGTCCCGCCGCGCCGATCCTCTCGGGCGAGCGCCTGGCGCTCAACCTGCTCCAGCGCCTGTCGGGCATCGCGACGCTGACGCGCCGCTACGTCAACGAGGTGGCGGGAACTTCGGCCTCGGTCTCCGACACGCGAAAGACGACGCCCGGCTTGCGGGCGTTCGAGAAGTACGCGGTCCGGGCGGGCGGCGGGCGCAATCACCGCGCGGGTCTGTACGACGCCGTCCTCATCAAGGACAACCACGTCGCCGCGGCCGGCGGCGTCGCGGCCGCGCTGCGCTCGGTCTCCTCGAACCCGACTGGCGACCTCGTCGTCGAGGTGGAGGTCGACTCGCTCGGCCAGCTCGCCGAGGCGCTGGACGGCGGCGCGCGGGCGGTGCTGCTCGACAACATGTCGCCGGCCGAGACGGCGGAGGCAGTGGCGCTCGTGCGCGGGCGTTCGGGCGGCGACACCGTCTGGATTGAATCGTCGGGCGGCATCAGCCTGCAGAACATCCGCGCCTACGCGGAGGCGGGCGTGGATACGATCTCCGTCGGGGCGCTGACCCACTCGGCGCCGTCGGTGGACATCGCCCTGGATTTCGATCAATGACCGACCGGATCGACGTGCTCGTCATCGGCAGCGGCCTCGCCGGCTGCTCGGCCGCCATCGCCGCCGCGCGCCGCGGCGCGCGCGTCGTCATGGTCACCAAGGCGGGGCGCGCCGAGGAGTCGAACACCTGGGAGGCGCAGGGCGGCATCATCTACCGCGCCGACGACGACTCGCCCGACTTGCTGGCGGCCGACATCTTCACGGCCGGTGCGGGATTGTGCAGGCCTGACGCTGTTGAGCTGCTGAGCCGCGAGGGGCCGCGGCTGGTCGAGGAGATCCTGCTCGGCGAGGCGAAGGTGCCGTTCGACCGCCGGCCCGACGGCGCGCTCGACCTGACGGCCGAGGCCGCGCACTCGCGGCCGCGGATCATCCATCGCGCCGACGGCACCGGCCGCGCCATCGAGGAGTCGATGCTCTCGGCGGTCAGGCGCGAGCCCAACGTCACGATTCTCACCGGCCGGAGCGCGCTCGACCTGCTGACGCTCTCACATCACTCGCGCAATCCGCTCGACATCTACGCGATGCCGACGTGCGTGGGCGCGTACGTCTTCGACCAGGCCTCGCGGCGCGTAGACACGCTGCTCGCAGAGGAGACGATCCTGGCGACCGGCGGCCTCGGCCGCATCTTCGTCCACACGACCAACCCGGTCGGCGCGTGCGGGGACGGCGTGGCGATGGCGTACCGCGCTGGAGCGCGCTGCCTCAACATGCAGTTCATCCAGTTCCATCCGACGACGCTCTATCACGGCGGGGAGCGGTTTCTGCTCTCCGAAGCGTTGCGGGGCGAGGGCGCGCGGCTGGTGGACGGGAGCGGCCGCGAGTTCATGACCGACTATCACCCGGACGGCTCGCTGGCGCCGCGCGACATCGTCGCGCGCGGCATCCACCAGATGATGCACGAGACCGGGTCGCCGTGCGCATACCTGGACATCAGCCACAAGCCGGCGGCGTGGATCCTGGAGCGGTTCCCGACCATCGCCGGCCGGTGCCGCGAGGCCGGGTTCGATTTGACGAGCCAGCCGATCCCGGTGGTGCCGGCGGCCCACTACAGCTGCGGCGGGATCGCCGTCGACGGCGAGGGACGGTCCAGCCTGAACCGGCTGCGCGCGGTGGGCGAGGTGTCGTGCACGGGGCTGCACGGCGCGAACCGGCTGGCGAGCACGTCGCTCCTCGAATGCCTTGTCTGGGGCACGCGCGCCGGCGGTGCGGCGGCGGAGGCTTGCCGGTCAGGCGCCGACGACTACTTCCCCGAGATCGCGCCCTGGCAGTACGAGACCGAGCCGGTCGACCCGGCGCTCATCGCGCAGGACTGGCTCACGATCCGCCAGACGATGTGGAACTACGTCGGGCTGGTGCGGAACCGCCGGCGCCTCGACCGGGCGCACGCCATCCTCAGGGAGCTGCACATGGAGACCGGCCGGTTCTACGCGAAGGCGGAGCTCGGCGACGGTCTCATCAGCCTGCGCAACGGCGTGCAGACGGCGCTGGTAGTGCTGCTGGCGGCGATGGAATCGAGGGAGAGCCGGGGCTGCCACTACCGCACGGACTGACGCCGGCCGTTTGTAGGCCGCCCCGTCAGGCCCCAAGTCCGTCTCGCGGGTACGCCGTGACCCATCGCATTCTGGCGTTGAGCGGCGAAACGCCCAAGAGAACGATGCGTTCCAGGTGTGCAATGTCGAACAGACACCCCAAGGGCGGATCCGCTAACGTCGCGCACGTCTACTAATAAGTACGACCCGAGAGTCCAAGATGGATATTTCGGCTAAGGAGGAGGTGTCCGATGCGAAAGCTCTACACAGTCTGTTTGGCGTTCGCGCTGCTCTGTACTGCCGCGTATGCAGCCAAGACGTACCCGATGACCGCAGCATCGATCGTACCCGGTGCTCGGGGCGAGGTTGTGATCGGCCATGACAAGAATGGCAACACGACGCTGAAGATGACAGTTCAGCATCTCGCCAATCTCGAGAATCTGACGCCACGTGCCTCCGCGTATGTTGTTTGGTTGCGGGAGCGAAGCGGAAACGCCGAGAATCAGGGCCAACTGAAGACGGATAAGAACCTGAATGGGTCCTTCAAGACCGTCACTCCGATGAAGAGTTTCGAGGTGTTGATCACCGCCGAGCAGGACGCCAGAGTAACAAGTCCAAGCGGGCCGGAGGTCCTGA